>QIJG01000302.1 GCA_003232715.1 Nitrospirota bacterium | reverse complement strand
GTTATACAAAACGGCAAAGCAGATAAACTGGGCGGATTTTATTTCTGTGGAAAAGACATTGGCTGTTTTCGGTAATGTATCAAACAGTCAGATAAATAATTCACATTACGCATCTCTGTGTCTGAAAGATGCAATTGTCGATTCATTTCGTGAGCTAACCGGAAAGAGGCCTGACATTGATCCAAAAAACCCTGATGTATGGCTGAACCTCTACATAAGAAAGGATAAAGCCATCATAAGTCTGGATACATCCGGAGGTTCCCTTCACCGGCGGGGCTACAGAAAAGATGCCCTCGCTGCACCAATGCAGGAGACAGTTGCCGCTGCGATTATCAGGTATGCAGAGTGGAACGGCTCTGTTCCGCTTTATGATCCGATGTGCGGCTCCGGCACCCTGCTCTGTGAGGCACTGATGCATTACTGCAGGATTCCTTCCGGTATTTATCGCAAACACTTTGGATTTGAATGTCTGCCGGACTATGATAAATCAGTATGGACAGCGGTAAAAAAAGAACTTGACCGTCAAATCCGCAAATTGCCGGATGGACTTATCTCAGGAAGTGATTTGTCACCAAAAGCTGTTGAAATATCAAAGATAAACACCCGGAGTTTGCAGTACGGAGACAAAACAGGACTCGAAGTGCTTGATTTCAGGGAAAGCCAGGGCCTGAAGAACGGGGTTATTATCACAAACCCTCCTTACGGTATCCGCATGGGGAAGAAAGAGGAACTTGAACTCTTATACAAATCGCTTGGTGATTTTCTGAAGAAGAAATGCACGGGTTCCACCGCCTATATTTATTTTGGCGAACGGGAATTCATAAAAAAACTGGGGCTGAGGGCCACATGGAAAAAACCGTTAAAAACAGGTGGCCTTGACGGCAGACTGGTAAAATATGAGTTGTTTTAACCCGGATTACGCAAGGGCACCGATACCCATGCGTAATTTAAACATAATAAATAAAAATGGAAAAAATGGAACAGATAAGTAAAACACAGAAGAAAAAAGAAGCCCTCTCCCCGGAGAGCAACTCGTGAAACTCCCGAAAGAACAGATCGAGGGGATTGATTTGGCTGCTGAAATCCACGATGCCGTCATGTTTGCAAAGACAATAAAAAAACACGAGGCACTCCGAAGGCAGCTGCAGTATATCGGCACCCTGATGCGAAGATGTGATACCGAGCCTATCCGTGAGGCACTTCGTCTCCTGGAGCAGGGAAACTACAAAAAAGCCCTGGAATTCAAAGAGATGGAAAGATGGCGGGATGAGCTGATAGCCGGAAACAAAGCCCTTATAGAAGAAATACTAACAAGATACCCTGCTGCAAACCGGCAAAAATTGACTCAACTTATACGGAAGGCCGGACAAGAGCAACTAAACAACAACCCCCCCAAGGCATCCCGGTTGCTGTTCCGTTACCTGAAGGAAATACGCTACGGATAACCGGCACAAAGCCCCTTGCCCCCCTCCCCTGCTTGAAATTCTGAAACTAAAGCAAGTGCAGACAGGATAATCAATGTGTTAATATAGAGACCGTGTTTCAGAATAGAAACCTGCTTGATTTTGCCTGAGTCTTTAGCGCGAGGTTACAGGATCAAGTAAATTGTCAGGTGAAAAGCTATGAAAAAACTGATTGAAAAGGCAGAAATACTGATTGAGGCACTTCCCTATATCAAAAAATTCTACGGAAAGACTTTTGTAATAAAATACGGGGGTGCAGCTCAGACTAAATCTGCACTTAAGGATGCCTTTGCCCAGGATGTGGTATTGCTCAACTATATTGGTATCAATACAGTGATTGTTCACGGTGGTGGGCCAAAGATCTCAGAGATCATGAAGAAGATGGGCAAAACCCCCACCTTTATTCATGGACAGCGGGTTACCGACAGGGAAACCATTGATATAGTTGAGATGGTACTGGGAGGGCTTGTCAACAAGGAGATCGTTACACTCATTAACCGTCACGGAGGAAAGGCTGTGGGGCTGACGGGAAAGGATGCCGACCTGATTCGTGCATCAAAAAAGGTCATAAAGAGGCCTTCACCTGAAACAGGTACTGATGAGATTATAGACCTGGGCCTTGTTGGAGAAGTACAGGAAGTAACCCCTGATGTATTGGTTGGTCTCAAACAGAATGGTTTTATACCTGTTGTTGCCCCTGTTGGCGCAAGCGCTGAGAGAGAGACTCTGAATATAAACGCAGACTATGTGGCGGCTTCACTTGCCTCGGCCCTGAAGGCTGAAAAATTAATCTTAATGACGGATGTGCCCGGAATCCTTGACAGGAAGGGTGAAATATTCTCCACCGTTAAAAAGAAGAATTTAAAAAAACTCTTTGATGACGGGACCATATCCGGCGGAATGATACCAAAGGTACAGGCCTGTGTTGAGGTGCTGAAGAGCGGCGTCGGCAAGACCCATATACTGGACGGCAGAGTCCCCCATTGCCTTCTCCTTGAGATATTCACCGAAGAGGGAATAGGAACAGAGATTATCAGGTAAGCAATCAGGGCCAGACAGTCAGCTTTCGGCCAAAACCCGACATTGTGTTTATCCGCCTGTCCCTGAAACAAAAGGCTGGTTAGCAATCGCTGAAAGTTTACAGTCTCGTGTCAACTCTCAAGTGTCATTCCGGCTTGTCCGGAATCAAAGAAGGGTATGATTCCCGACATAGCTGGAATGACACTTCAAACACCCTGACATTACAGGGTTGACGTGACAATAGTATGAGGAGGTTGATATGTCGAAAAAAGCTTTACTTGTTTTTGATATGCTGAATGATTTTGTAAGGGAAGGAGCGCCTCGCGAGGTACCTGATACAAGGAAAGTCATCCCTGCCGTCAAGAGGGAGATAGAGCATGCCAACAGGGAGGGGAGACAGATTATTTATATATGTGACGCACATGAACCTGACGATATAGAGTTTAAGCATTTTAGATGCCCTGCACATGCGATCAAAGGTACCATCGGAGCTCAGATTATTGATAAGCTGAAACCTTCCAACAGTGATATTATTATTGAAAAAACCACATACTCAGGCTTCTACAGGACAAAACTGGATAGCACTCTTAAAACCCTTGGTGTAAGTACTCTCCGCCTCACAGGATGTGTTACCCATATCTGCATACTCTTCACAGCATCCGATGCAGTGCTGAGGGGATATGATGTTGAAGTGGTAAAGGACGGGGTGGCGGGCATCACCCCTGAAGACCATGATGCCTCCCTCAGGATTATGAAGAATGGACTGGGCACAAAAATCCTGCCTGATAATTATTGACTCGCTTGCTGCAGAAATCTATGATATTCTTTAACCGATGACTTCTGAGCAGTTGCACGGAATGAGTTAATTTCATCAAAGTACCGGAATAGCAACAATACGATACCGGAATCCAGTGCCATATCATCAGCCATATGCCTGAGAACCACTGTCGCTTTATCCTTGGTCCTCTGTAATGGCGGTAAAGACATCCGCAACTGCCATAATCCGGGAACCCGGAGACAGGTCCCGGCCTTTGTGATGGAAGGGATAGCCGGCACCATCTATACGTTCGTGGTGAAAGGAGCCCCACGCATTTGGCTTTCACTTTACGGTTATCTCTGCATCTGAAAACGTTTTTAACGTATAGACCGATACCCTGCCGGAACACCTTTTTTAGAAAAAACAATCTGCCACACCTGATTCTTTCTTGCACGAAATGAACCTGCACATGATAGCAGATAATGCTTCCACATCCTGTAAAATCTTTCATCATATTTTGACTTTATCTTGTTCCAATTCATGTCAAAATTTCCATACCACGCCATAAGTGTTTTATCATAATCGACACTGAAATTATGCCAGTCTTCCATAACAAATAATCCCTCAATTGCACCTCCTATCTGTTTAATCGAAGGTATTATGGAATTAGGAAAGATATACTTATCGAGCCAGGGTTCCGTGCTGACTTCAGATTCGTTTCCACCGATAGTCTGCAATAAAAATAAACCATCATCCTTCAGACAACGGTTCACGACTTCCATGTATGTCCTGTAATTCTTGTACCCGACGTGTTCAAACATGCCCAACGAAATTATACAGTCAAATTTACCGGTAACATCCCTGTAATCCTGCAATCTGATCTCAACAGGTTCCCCCTTACATAATGTCCTTGCAAGTTCCACCTGTTCTCTGGAGACGGTAACCCCTGTTACTTCAACTTTATATTTCTCTGCAGCGTATTTCGCAAAACTCCCCCAGCCGCAGCCGATATCCAGTATTTTCATACCGGGGGTTAACCCTGTTTTCCGGCAAACCAACTCCAGTTTATGTTCCTGAGCATCGTTGAGCGTATGTGCATCCTTCCAATAAGCACAGGTATAAACCATACGCCTGTCAAGCATGTTTTCATAAAGGTCATTACCAAGGTCATAATGCCTTTCGCCAATCTGAAAAGCCCGTCTCTTTGATTGCATATTAATGATTCTTGACAGTAGAACCTTG
>QIJG01000208.1 GCA_003232715.1 Nitrospirota bacterium | reverse complement strand
GATATATCGTAGGGGCGGGTTCCAAACCCGCCCATGATGCTGATGAAAGAGAACCAGAACATTGAATGGAAAGATTCCTGGCGGGACGAGTATATCAAATGGATATGCGGGTTTGCCAATGCATCCGGCGGCACGCTGGTTATCGGCAAAAACGACAAGTGCATAGTCCACCGGAATTGATCATGCAAAAAAACTCCTCGTGGACATCCCCAACAAGGTCAGGGATATTCTGGGCATCATTGTTGATGTGAATTTAAAAACTTCCGGCGGCAAAGACTTTCTCGAAATTCTGGTCGAGCCATACCCCTACCCGGTGAGCTACAGAGGTGAGTACCATTACCGCAGCGGCAGCACCAAGCAGGAGCTAAAGGGCGAATTCCTGCTGCAAAAACAGGGGAAGCGCTGGGACAGCGTTCCAGTGCCGCAGATAAGTGTCACGGATTTCAGAAATGACTCATTTGAATTATTCCGGACAAAAGCGGCAAAAAGCGGGCGGCGATACTGTTATTTCATCATGACCCTGAAAAATATGTAACAGGTGCATATGTAAAAATAGGCTTCTTCAGAACTGATGCCGACCTGATGTACCAGGATGAAGTTCACGGCAATCTCTTTCAGCAGGCAGATAAAACCCTTGACCTGCTGTTGACCAAGTACATGAGAGCCAATATCAGTTATGAAGGCATTACCAGGGTTGAAAAATATCCCTTCCCGAAAAATGCCTTGCGCGAAGCGCTGCTGAATGCCATAGTCCATAAAGACTACAGCAGCGGTGTCCCGATTCAAATCAGCGTTTACGAAGATAAAATTATCTTTTGGAATGATGGGCATCTGCCGGAGAACTGGACAGTTAAGCAGTTGCTGGAGAAACATCCGTCAAAGCCGTACAACCCCCTCATCGCCAACGTTTTTTTCAGAACCGGACTCATCGAGTCATGGGGCCGGGGAATAGAAAAAATAAATATCGAGTGTAAACTGGCCGGAGTTCCCGCCCCAAGAATTAACTATGATTTTGCAGGCTTGATGATAACTTTTAAGGCAAGGGGCAAGAGTAAAATGCCGGCAGAAACTAGGGAGAAAACTAGGGAGAAAATTCTGAAGCTGATTTTAGAAGATTCCTCAGTTTCCACTGAGGAAATGTCCAAGAGGATAGGCATTACCAAAAAGGGAATTGAATGGCAGATCATGCGTTTGAAGAAAGATGGAATTCTTCAACGCATAGGTCCGGCCAAGGGTGGATATTGGGAAATAATCGGGAAAAAATCATGAGTAATGTAGGGCAAATAGAACGGCTCACCCAAACGACTTTGTGCTCTTTGACGGTGGTCGCAAAAAACTTCCGCGGGCGCATCAGTACTTTGGCATAAAAGCCGCGCAGGAGCACATCCGCAGACGGGAAGGCGGCATCATCTGGCATACCCAGGGGAGCGGCAAGAGTATTGTCATGGTACTCCTTGCCAAGTGGATTATAGAGAACAATCCAGATGCCCGTGTTGCCATCATTACCGACCGGGACGAACTGGATAAGCAGATCGAACGGGTGTTTAACGATGTCGGGGAGCCGATCAAGCGAACTACAAGCGGCCATGATTTAATGGCGCAACTTTCAGAGGCAAAACCGAGACTGCTCTGCTCGCTGGTGCACAAGTTCGGCAAAAAGGATGTCGACAACTTTGAAGCGTTCATCAAAGAGATGGAGAGCAGGCCTACCCATGCGGTCGGGGAACTCTTCCTGTTTGTCGATGAATGTCACCGCACCCAGAGCGGCAAGCTGCACCGCACTATGAAGGCCATGCTGCCAGGCTCCGTTTTTATTGGTTTCACCGGCACGCCGCTCCTCAAAAAAGACAGGCAGACCAGTCTGGAAGTGTTTGGCAAGTATATACACACCTACAAGTTCAATAAGGCGGTTGAGGATGAAGTGGTGCTGGACTTGATCTATGAAGCACGGGACATTGACCAGAAGATTTCTTCAACAGAGCGCATAGATGCCTGGTTTGAATCCAAGACAAAGGGCTTAAACGATTTCCAGAAATCGGGGTTGAAAAAAAATGGGGCACCATGCAAAAGGTGCTCAGTTCCCGTTCGCGTATGGAGAAGTTGGTAAGCGATATTGTTTTGGATTTCAACGTGAAGCCACGACTCAGTTCTGAACGAGGGAATGCCCTGCTGGTGGCGTCAAGTATTTATGAGGCGTGTCGTTACTTTGAACTTTTCCAGGCCACTGAACTAAAAGGCAGATGCGCTGTTGTTACATCCTATAACCCAGGCACCCGTGACATTAACACCGAAGACACCGGGTCAAATACTGAAACCGAAAAAGAGTTTGTCTATAAGATTTATACTGATTTATTGGGTGATAAGACGGCCTTGTACAAGGCAACAGTGGCCTTAATACGGGCCTATGCCAATATTGCCGAAGCTATGGAAGCTGCGGGCTATACCGAAAAAGAGATTGCGGATATTAAGTATCAACTCGACTTCTATCTGAAGCTTCGGGAGGAGATTAGAAAAGCAAGTGGCGAAACCCTGGATTTAAAAACCTATGAAGCCGATATGCGGCACCTGATAGACAATTACATTCAGGCGGATGAGTCGAAAAAAATATCACCTTTCGGTGACCTGACTCTTATAGACATCATTGTTAATACAGGCATTGCCGATGCCGTAAACAGTTTGCCTGAAGGCATAAAAGGCAGTAAGGTTGCCGTTGCCGAAACCATCGAGAATAATGTTCGTCAGAAAATCATCAAAGAACATTTAATTGACCCGGCTTTCTTTGAAGAAATGTCGAAACTCCTGGATGTAATTATTAAAGAGCGAAAGGCCAATGCCATCAGCTATGAAGAGTATTTGAAAAAGATTGCGGCACTGGCAATTCATGAAAAAATCCTCACATACAGGCCGGACAACTGGAAGGGTAACGAAACAAAGGAACGGGTTATTAAGAGCAAGTTATATGAAGTTCTGGGCGATGGAAAAGAGGTAGAAAAAATATTTCCTGTCGTAAAAAAACAGAGCGAATACTAATATGGAACAATTGCAATTGGGAAATATCACCGTTGATGTTATACAAAAAGACATCAAGAATATTTACCTGAGAGTCTATCCTCCAACTGGACGGGTAAGGATCTCAGAGCCTTTTAGAATGGACGTGGAAAGCATCCGTGTGTTTGCCATTTCAAAACTAAGCTGGATTAGAAAGCAGCAAGCTAAACTTAAGAAACAGGAGCGGGAAGCACCAAGGGAATTTCTCAATAAGGAGAGTCACTATTTCAACGGCAAACGCTATTTGCTTAAGATTATTCAACATAATGCGGCACCCAGGGTTAATCTGCAACACAGCACAATCGAATTGTACGTAAGACCGAAAACAAGTAAGGAGAAGATGAAAGCCATCCTGGATGAATGGTATCGCGGGCATCTAAAGGCAACCCTACATAGGCTTATAGCGAAGTGGGAAAAGAAAATGAATATTCAGGTCAATGAGTTTGGGATCAAAAAAATGAGAACCAAATGGGGAACCTGTAACCGGAAGGCAAAACAAATTTGGTTGAACTTAGATTTGGCTAAAAAGCCGTCAGAATGTTTGGAATACATCATTGTTCATGAAATGGTGCACCTATTGGAAAGAACCCATAATGACAGGTTTGTATCTCTAATGACCGAGTTTATGCCTAAGTGGCGCTTTTACAAAGATTGCCTGTAAGCCATAGGGCCTGGAATTATTAAAAAAGAACTGAGGGGAAGCCTATTTAGAGTCTGTGTATAAAGTCGAACCGTTACTGTTTTCTGTCATTGTCCGGAATCGTTATTTAAGAAGGATTCCCGACTCGCTTCACTTGCGGGAATGACAAATTACTGTAGTTTATACACAGACTCTATTTAGTACGCTGAATAACTATGCTATAGTCTTTACAGAGAACACCGCCTTTCCAGCACTGACATTTACAGTAAAAATTGAGAAAACTGGAATTAGGACTAAATTTGCATATATGCAAGAAAGATGATAAAATGTAAGAAAAAGATACAGAAGGGAGAGATAATGCCTGTTGCAACACTAACATCGAAAGGACAGATGACAATACCAAAAGAAGTAAGGAAAGCCTTAAACCTGAAGCC
>QIJG01000041.1 GCA_003232715.1 Nitrospirota bacterium | reverse complement strand
CGATTGAGGGACTCAGAAGCGTGATATCCAGCCCTGATGATTTTTGCTATGCCTGCTTTACCAATGAGTATCCGATCAGCTTTCCGGGAGAACACCTTCATCAGCTTGACCTGTTTGTAGGGGTATAATTTAACCTGACCACCGTGACCACCGTGCCACCCTTATTGATTGCCTCAATAGGGTTATTAAAAAAATAAAACACCGGGATCTTGACATTTTCCTGCAAGATTAGTAATATAACAGCACTTTTCGACACTGAAAGAAAACAAACAGACTATTGAAACATGGTCTCAAAAGGAGGTAAAGGTGGAAGGCGGTTTTCTGATAAATATTCCCGGGATCCCCTCATATGTAACATATGCCTGGCTTGCAATGGCCATACTCATCCTGATGGCAATACTTGTCAGGATCTCTATAAAACTTGTACCGTCAGGGTTTCAGAATTTTATTGAAATGGTAATTGATGCCCTCTACAACCTTTGCGAGGAGACCATCGGGGAGCACTGGACAGCAACTTTTTTTCCTTTGATTGCAACCCTTGGTCTATACATCCTGGTCTGTAATTACATGGGCCTGATCCCCGGATTCGACTCCCCGACGGCCAACATAAACACTACGGCTGCCTGCGCTATTCCGGTTTTTCTTGCCACGCATTATTATGGAGTGAAGGTTCACGGGTTTAAATATATCAATCATTTCCTCGGGCCGATACGTTCTATTTTTACACTGCCTTTAATGATAATGATGTTCTTTATTGAAGTTATCGGACATCTGGTAAGGCCCGTAACATTATCTGTCAGGTTGTTCGGCAATATGATGGCAAAACACATCCTGCTTACGGTTCTTGCTATATTAACTCCCATTGTAATACCTGTATTCATTCTCGTCCTGGGCACGATTGTCGGACTTGTGCAGGCCTTTGTCTTTGTGTTGCTAAGTATCATGTATCTTGCCGGTGCCGTTGAAGAGGCACATTAATATTAGTCTTTATGAAAGGAGGTAGTACCGATGAAAAGACAAACCGCTGTGATTTTACTTGCTCTCGCCATAGTCTGTTTACTGGCACCGTTCGCTTTTGCAGAAGAGGCTGCTGCAGCAACCGTTGCAGCCGGATCTAATGCCAGGGCTCTTGCCGTGCTGGGAGCTGCTATCGGCATAGGTCTCGCTGCCCTTGGAACCGGCATAGGTCAGGGGATCGGTTTGAGTAAGGCTTGTGAGGGTGTTGCAAGAAACCCCGGGGCATCAGGAAAGATTATGATAATACTCATTGTAGGGCTTGCCATGATTGAGTCATTGGCAATTTATGCCCTGCTGGTATCATTGGGTATTCTCATGAACCAGAACACCTTTTTCTAATTATCCCGAGTTTCTCAAAAGGTTTATAATTATCATACGGAAAGGCGGGATATTTATCCTGCCTTTCTGTTTTTTAAGTGACTATTGCCAATTCCCGGGTCTTACAAAGTACAGACAAAGACAAAGGATTTTGTAAAAATCGGATTACCATATGCCGGAAGACAGGAGTGATTTGACTATGGGGTTAGAGATAAAAGAGATAGTAGTCGGACCGCTTGAGGTAAATTGTTATATAGTCTATGACACGGAAAACAGGGAAGCGATTGTTGTTGATCCCGGCGATGAGCCCGACAGGATTCTGGATTTAATAACGTCCTCCAACCTGAAGGTAAGGCATATCATCTGTACACACACACATTTTGATCATGTCGGCACTATACCCGAACTAAAGGAAAAGACCGCAGCTCAGATAGTTATTCATGAAAAAGAGGCTGAAATCTACGAGGCGGCACGGGATATGGCTGCTTTCTGGGGATATGATGTAGACCCCTTACCTCCTCCGGATATCTTTGTATCAGAAGGTGATGAGATCAAGACAGGGAATCTTGTATTCAGGATAATACATACACCGGGACATAGCCCCGGAGGGATATGCCTCTACGGCAGTGGAATCGCTATAACCGGAGATACACTCTTTGCCGGTTCCGTAGGAAGAACGGATCTTCCCGGAGGAGACATAAACCTGCTCAAGGAATCTTTTAAACGTCTCATGTCCCTGCCTGAAAATACTGCAGTTCTGCCCGGTCATGGTCCGCGCTCAACGATAGGCAGAGAAAAGAGAGAGAATTTTTTTATTAACGAAGTCTAAAAATAATCCCCTTTCGTAATCTCAGTTTCACTTTTTGTAACAATGGCAGCTGCGCTTTTCTGTCTCGTACTTATCACCTGAATCCTGCCTATAGGCCTGTTTGGCTTTTTACCCGAGAGGAGTGTGAAAACACTTCCCGGGACAACTCCATCAACTGAACCACGATCAATATACACAATATCGTAATTGCCGCTGAGAAGTCTCAGGTCCCTGGAAGCAACAACCGTTCCGCTCACATCCGGTGACTCTCCTTTAACAAGCGGAAAAGATTCAATGGGATAGTATTTATCGATAGGGTCTCCTGTCTGGATTTCTATAAAGGACTTGATCACTTTTACCTTAGTGAATCCGGCCTCCTGACCTTCTACCTCAATAACGCCGGTTACTTCGATCAGATTACCGAGGACTTTGCCTGTCGAAGGGTGCTTTATCATTCCCAGGGAGCGTACGGCATAAAATTTCCTTCCCTTCTCCGGCACGGCATTATTATATAGTTTTATATATGCATCATCATCCTTTCCGATAATGGTCCGTCCATCCGGAGTTGAAAGAATCTTTCCCACCCCTGGGATTTCCTTATCAATATATCCGATTGCAGCGAGCATGTCAGCCTTAACCACAAAAGACTTTCGTGGCAGAATCGTAATGGCCTGCTCCTCAATCTTTTTCACAGGCACGGGTCGTTCCTTCCTGACCGCTTTTTCTTCAGGAAGCCTGATGTCGATCTGTTTCTGCAACATGTATCGCGGGAGCCTGAGCCGCTGTCCGGGGAAGATAAGGTCGGGGTTTTTCACCTTTGGGTTTTCCTTCCAGACATTTGGCCACATGAACGGGTCAGTGAGCTTACCTCCTGTAATGTCCCAGAGGGTATCACCCTTTTTAACCGTGTACTCCACATAATCGCTCTCTTCGGCCATAATGCGTAAAGGCATAAGCAGTGAAAGTGATATAATCAACAAAATAAAAATTGCTCTCATAACAAATCTCCTTTCACAAAATTAGTTCATATATAACAATAACCAACTTTATCAAAAGTGTCAACAGTTTTTTATGTCGGGCCTGCTTAAGAGCTTTTGTTGCCACTATTACCCGGTGGCTGATATAATCCCTATTATACATGCCTGTTATAATAAAATGCCACTTGGATAGTTGGTCAACTGCCGGTTGTTTATATATTTATTATGGTAAAATACATTTTATTAATCGTCTCAAAATAGTGTGGACATATTATAAATCCCTCCCAACCTCCCTTTGCCAAAGGGAGGGATCATCCCCCTCTTTGGCAAAGAGGGGCAAGGGGAGATTTTTAGATTGATGTCGGTGCAATTACGAGACATTTAATAATTATAATGGAAAAGTATTTATTGAAAAAAGGGGCCGGCAATGTCTAATAACAAACGTGTAATTATAGTTGACGATGAACCGGATATCATT
>QIJG01000067.1 GCA_003232715.1 Nitrospirota bacterium | reverse complement strand
CCAGCTCCCTCACAACCCTCTGCTCCCTCTGTATGGATTTCTCGAGAACCCTTATCTTTTCTCTCAGTGAGCCTGCCAGGAGATTAATGTTGTTGGCAAGGTCAGAGAGTTCATCGTTAGAGGTCACATCTATCTCCGTGTCAAGTCTACCGCTGGACATAAGATAACTCATATGGCTGATATCGAGTATGGGTTGTATGAGTTTGGCGTTAACACTCTTTCTTATAAAAACCATTACAAGGATAACCAGGAGGAAAGAAGCAAGAATTATAAAATTGTTATGAGTGATAATAGCCAGGAGAGGGATAACGGAAAAGAGCAATATGATTAATAGTGTTAATCTGTCAAATTCTCTTTTTATCTTCATACTTCAGGCGTCCCCTGCTTTTTCCCTCAGGGCAAGTTCAAACATTCCGGGAATTTTCAGGTCAAGATACGTCTCATCATCCTGAAGGCTTAAGAGATGTTTATGGAATCCCTCCAAAGGGAGACTGATAACCTCTATCTCTTCCACATCATCAAGCCTCTGCTTGCCTGTATATACCACGTTGTCTGCAAAGTAGACAGTGAGTATCTCAGTGGAGGCACCTGAAGAAAGAGGACCCTCGGCTATCGTCCTCAGAGTGACCGCCCTGTACCCCGTCTCCTCAAGGAGTTCTCTTCCGGCCACATCTTCAAGGGGTTCATCCCTGTCATTAAGACCGGCAGGAAACTCTATCACATATCTGCCCAGGGGCGGACGGAACTGCTTTATCAGCAGCACTTCCCCTTCCGCAGTAAAGGGGATTATAGCAACAATGCCCCTTACCCCAATCCTCTGAAAGGCCTCCCATGGGATGATATTTCCCCTGGCGTTCCGGTAGGTTATCAGAAGGCTTCTGAGGAACCTTCCTTCCCAAAGTGTTTTTGTCTCAATAATCTCCGGGGTCATATCATTCAGTTGTTCATCAGACAGCTTTTTTTATTTATTCTCTCTGCGCTCTTTGCATACTCTGCGGTGAAATCCTGTATCTTTTAACCCGGAGGCCAATGCATGGCCCTTCCACCGAGAAGGTGGATGTGCAGGTGAAAGACTGTTTGTCCGGCCTCTGAGTTGCAGTTCATTACGATTCTGAAACCTCTTTCAGCTATCCCTTTCTGCCGGGCTATCGTGTTTGCCACCTGAAAGAGACGGCCCACGAGAGCATTGTCATCTTCTTTCAGATTAAGGCTCGTGGGAATATGCTTCCTTGGGATTATCAGCACGTGCACGGGCGCCTGAGGGTTTATATCCTCGAAGGCCACGGCAAACTCATCTTCATAAATAAGTTTTGAGGGCAATTTCTTTTCAGCGATCCTGCAAAAGATACAGTCCATATATTTTACTGTCCGCCACCCTTGAATCAATTAAATAAAAAACACTGTTTATTTAAAAAGTAATACATATTTAAACATAATTGTATTAATTTTCGGGCAAATTAAGCAAGGCATTTGTTCCACTTGTGCCAATTTTTGTGTCAACCTGGCGGCATGACTGTTTCATTGTATGATAAAATACTTAAAAGTCTAAGCATGCCGGTTCATATGAAGAGATTGAATGATTTTTTTGAGAAAGAGCTGTGGGAAATAGATGTTAAATCCCTCAGCAGATTCAGGGCCTTTCTTGTCAGGACCCTCAGGCTGCTCTATGTGGCCGTACTGGAATTTTCGGAAGGACAGCTTGTCCTGAGGGCCATGAGCCTTGTTTACACGACCCTCCTCGCTCTTGTCCCACTGCTCGCTGTCAGCTTTTCGGTGCTGAAGGCCTTCGGCGTGCATAATCAGGTGGAGCCCTTCCTCTATAACTTCCTTGCACCCCTTGGACCAAAGGGGAATGAGGTAACACAGAAAATCATAGGATTTGTCGAGAATATGAAGGTTGGAGTCCTCGGCTCAATCGGGCTTGCAATGCTGGTCTATACCGTCATATCGCTTATCCAGAAGATAGAGGATGCCTTTAACTACATCTGGAGAATAAAGAGACCGAGGACTTTTGTTCGGAGATTCAGTGATTACATGAGCGTAATCCTCATAGGTCCTGTCCTTATCTTCTCGGCAATCGGCATTACCGCCTCCATTATGAGTACAACCGTTATGCAAAAAGTGCTATCCGTAGAACCCTTTGGAACGGCTGTCTATATTGCAGGCAAGGTGGTCCCCTATATATTTGTCTGTGCTGCCTTCACATTTGTATACATCTTTGTGCCGAACACAAAGGTGAGGTTCAAGTCCGCGCTTGTAGGTGGCCTGTTTGCAGGTGTGTTATGGGAGACCACGGGATGGGTCTTTGCTTCCTTTGTTGTATCAATTTATTCCGGATTCGCCATACTCATAATGTTCATGATATGGCTGTACCTGAGCTGGCTTATACTGCTTGTCGGTGCCGAGGTATCATTTCATCATCAGTATCCCCAGTTCTTGACTGTAAAAAACGAGGCCCTCATTCTGAGCAACAGGCTAAAGGAGAAGCTTACCTTCATGATCATGTTCCTTATCGGATATAACTACTATCACAACAGCTCTCCGTGGAGACTCAATTCCCTTATTGACTGCCTGCGTCTGCCGGTGGAGCCGGTACAGGATATGCTTGTGTTATTAGGGGAGCAGGGGTTTATTCTTGAGACCGCTGATGATCCCCCGGCATACCTGCCGGCAAGGGATATAGAGAAGATAAAGCTGAAGGACCTGCTTGGTTCCGTCAGGACGGCAGGAGAAGACTCCTGCTCAATTGAGGAAAGGTTCCATTCCGTGTCGGAGGTTGACCAAGTGATGAAGAGAGTGGATAAGGCTATTGGGGCCGCCCTTGGCGAGGAAACACTAAAGGCCCTTGTTCTTTCCCGGAAAGAGGGGATTAAGGAACCATAAATCACGGAAAGATCTTGCCCGGATTCAGGATGTTTTTATGGTCAAAGAGTTTTTTTATCCCCCGCATAAGGTCCATCTCCGAGTGCCTTATCTCCATCTCAATATACTCCGCCTTTGTAAGACCAACTCCATGTTCACCTGATATGGTACCACCGAGCCTCAGGGTCTCGGAAAATATCTTTTTGACCAGGGAGAGGCCCTTCCTGTATTCCTCCCCGTTCTCTTCATCAACCATTATATTTACGTGGATATTCCCGTCACCGGCATGACCGAAGCTCACTATCTTTATACCGTTCTCTTCTGACAGTTTTCTCAAAAAAATGAGCATATCCGGTATCTCAGTCCGTGGCACAACTATATCTTCGCTTATCTTGGTCGGTGCTATACGGTGAAGTGCCGGAGAGACCGCCCTCCTGCATTCCCAGAGGTTATTTCTTGATGCGTTATCCTCAGCAACTGTTACCTCGGCTCCATGGGCCGTACAGATCTCTACAACCTTCCGAGACTCCCTCTGTACGGTTCTGAGATCACCGTCAAGCTCTATAATCAGCAACGCCTCTGCATCCTTGAGGCCACAGGGATTGTAGGATTCAGCAGCCTGTATGGCCTCTCTATCCATAAACTCAAGGGTTCTGGGAATCACCTTTGAAGATATGATCCCTGAGACCACCTCTCCTGAGGCCCTCAGATCGTCAAAAGATACAAGGAGTGTTACAATGCTCTGCGGTTCCGGGAGTATCTTCAGACGTATCTCTGTTATGGTGGAGAGGGTTCCTTCCGACCCGACAAGGAGGTTCTTCAGGTCGTAACCAACAACGCCTTTCGGTGTCCTTACGCCTGCCTGAATGAGCCTTCCGTCAGGCAATACCGCCTCAAGGGCCATAACATAGTCTCCGGTAACACCATACTTTATTGCCCTTGGTCCGCCTGCATTTTCCGCCACATTACCACCGATAGTACAGAAATTCATACTTGCAGGGTCGGGGGGATAAAAATATCCCCTGGTGCCGAGCTCCTTCTGGAGTCGCCCGTTTATTACCCCGGGTTCCACAAGTACCGTCAGATTATCAGTGTCCACCTCAAGGATCCTGTCCATCCTTTCAAGACTGAGGACAATCCCGTCCCTGAAGGGCACCGCTCCGCCCGTAGTACCGGTTCCGGCTCCCCGGGGAACAAGGGGAATCTCGTTTTCGTAGGCGAATTCAGAGACCTTTACAACATCCTCCGTCTCTTCAGGCCATACAATAGCCATCGGCATCACCTGAATCCTGGAGGCATCAAAACCATAACAGATAAGGTCCTCCGGTGAGGTACTCACCTTATCTTTCTTTAATAGTCCGTAGAGTCGCTGCATTCCTTAAGGTAGTCGATTATTTTCTGAAGGTCTGATTTTTTTTGTCCGACAGCCTGACAAAATTTACTGCGACTTCATATACAGGCTGGAAATCGCTCTGTATCTGTCTGCTCTCTCTCAGGTTTGACCTTATTACACTGCCGTCAAGGCCTACCTTGGCATCACCGATGTTCAGATTAACACGGCACCTGCTGTTGGTATTTAACCTTTTTGTTATCAGGAAAAGCATTCCGTTAAGGCTGATATCTATTATCTCAATATCAGCCTTAAGGATAATATTGCCCTCCACATTGCCCTGGACACTAAACCTTTTGAACTGTCTTCTTTCCATATAAAAATCCTGTTTAGCCTGTCAAACCAACTCGCTGTATATCAGGGAAACCCGCATAATCACGGGTCTCTTCAGACAAATTCCATTGACAGGACTTTTGAGATACCGGGCTCCTCCATGGTGATCCCGTACAGGTAATCAGCAGCTTCCATTGTTACCCTGTTGTGGGTTATTACTATAAACTGTATATTTACCGAGAGGTCTTTTATCATGGCCTTGAATCTCTCCGTATTAGTCTCATCAAGGGGAGCATCCGCCTCGTCAAGGATACAGAGTGGGGTGGGTTTTAAAAGAAACCCGGCAAAGAGGAGCGACAGTGCCGATAGTGCCTTCTCTCCGCCTGAAAGGAGGTTGAGATTCTGGAGTTTTTTACCCGGTGGCTGGACTATTATGTTAAGGCCTGACTCGAGGATATCGGCCTCATCGGTAAGTCTGAGCTCTGCACTGCCCCCGCCAAAGAGGAGTTTAAAAACCTCACCGAATTTCCGGTTCAGCAAGTCAAAGGCCTCCTTCAGACGTTTTCTCGTGGTCCTGTTTATGCGTGTAATGGCCTCCTGAAGCTCTGCAATGGACTGGACTATATCCTCATGCTGACCGGTAAGAAACTCATGCCTTTCTTTCAATTCCCTGTATTCATCCAGGGAACCAAGGTTGACATGCCCCATTGTCTGTATCTTCTCCCTCAGCTCCAGGACCTTCTGATGGTCTTCCTCTTCAGCTTCAGAAGTGGATATATCAGTGCCGGCAAGGTCTACCTGGTATTTCTCACTTATACCGTCAACAAGATTTGAGATTTTCAGAAGCAGCTCTGCCTTTAAAACCTCCTTTTCATGCACCTCATTGCTCAGTCTCTCGACCTCCTGCCTCTCTCTCTTCAGGGCTTCATCGTCAGCAACAACGCTCTCGCGCTCATCCCTTATAGCGTCTCTCTTTTCAGATATCCTCTGCCTGAGGGTGCCGGCACCTGAGACGGCCTCTTTCAGTCTCTCTTCAAGCCCTGCGGAGCTATCCCTCTTCTGCTGTACGATCCTGCCGTTATTCTGTATCTCTTCCTGAAGGGATGTCTCTTTCTTCAGAAGACCGCTTACTTCACTCTGAAGGGCTTCCCTCTCCCTTGTTATAGAGCTGAGCCTTTCGGTATATCCGTTGATCTCAACCTTCAGCTTTGCATCAATCCCGGAACGCCTCACGGACAGTTCCTCCTGCAGGAGGCCAAGCCCTGATTCAATAGTCCTCTTGTGCTCTTCCTCGGAATTGACATCCTCTTTCTTTCTTGAAATATCCTCCTCAAGACCATTGAGTTCCTTATGCAGCTCCTGTATGTCCAGGCGTATAAACCCGAGTTTCTTCTCCAGTCTCTCTCTGTCCTCAGCGAATCTCCTCTCAGAAGCCTGAAGCAGGGAGAGCTCCTTTTCATGGGATACAATCTCTGAGTCTACCTCTCTGAGGAGGGATTTTAACTCCTCAATTCTCTGATCAGTTTCGGAAATTGATACCTCAACCTCGGCAATTACATCACTGTGCTTCTGGACGGATGCCTCAAGCTCCCGGAGATCTCTCCTGAGTCTCAATATGCCCGATCCACTTCCGCAGAGCACTGCCCCTCCGGGCTCAAGCACCTCCCCGTTTAGTGTGACCACCCTCACGTGCAGGGGCATCTCCTCTTCAGCTTTCAGCAATGCAATGGCGCTATCCATGTCCTCTGTCAGCAAATAGTCATCAAGCAGGGATTTGACAAGAGGGGTGTATTTGTCCTCAGAGCGGACAACCGAATCGAGAACCGGAGCAGCCTCTCCGTTTTTCATCCGCCGTGTACTCTTTATTGCTTGTTGTTTTTCGTTACTCATCTGCCATGAGAGGAAGGCGGTTCTCGGCAGGTTGCCACGATTGACCAATTCCACGGATTTTCTTATATCCTCTGTTGTTGATACTATAAACCCCTTTATCTTCTCTGACAGTGCAGCCTCCACAGCCTTCTCATATCTTGGCTCTACCTCTACCACCTCTGACAGGGACGCCAAAAGGCTGATACCGGCCTTCTGAATCATCTCCCTGTCGAGATTTCCTGTAACCATCTCCTGAAGGGATTGAATTCGCGATCGCAGGGAAGCCACTTCCTCCCTGAGTTCCGACCTCTTCTGCCTCAGTCCCTCTACTCCCTCTTTTAGCCCGGCAATCTCTTTAAGGTATATATCTCTCTTGTCCCTCCATTGACCAAGCGCTGCATTCCTTTGCCCTATATCCCCCTCTACACGCTCTATCTCCGCTTTTAACTCCGATACCCGCCTCTCGGTCTCCTCGGCCTCTCTTTCAGAGGTTGAGGCCCTTCTTGACTGTGCCTCGTGTGTAGTCTCAAGCCTGTTCAGTTCATTCCTTAACAAGCCAAGGGAATCGGTAAACCTGAACAGGTCTCTCCTCTTGTTGTCAATATCCTCTTCGAGCGCAAAGATCCCCTCTTCCGCCTCTGAGAGTTCTTCCTTACGTTGAGATAACGTCTCCTTCAGGGAGTCGAGCCTGGCCTGGATATGTGCATCCTTTCCTGAAATCTCCCCGGCTCGCAGCCTTTTCTCCTCCAGCAGGTTTCTTGTCTCTTCAATCCGCCCCTGAAGGGTGATGACATAGTTGCCAAGATGGTCTTCTCTATGGTCTGAAGGTCCGTGTTTATTGCATCCACCTCTTTTTCCTTCTCGACCATAAGTATCCTCTTTTGCTGCAGGGATGACTCAAGTTGTGCCATAACAGCCCTCTTGCGGACCTCCTCCGTCTTCAGCATATCCAGTGCCCCGGACACCTCCTGAAGGGACTGATCCATCCGCGAGTAATCCCTCTTTGATGTCCTGAGTTCTACCTCCCTCAGGGCATCAATCAGCCTCTTGTATTTTTCGGCCTTTTTTGCCTGACGGTCAAGAGAATTGAGATGACGTTTTACCTCTGAGATAATGTCGATTACCCTCTGAAGATTCTGCCTTGAAGATTCCAGCTTGCTCCGGGCCTCGGCCTTCCTCACCTTATACTTCATCACCCCGGCAACCTCTTCTATCAGGAACCTCCTGTCAACAGGCCTGGCATTAATGATCTCACCTATCCTGCCCTGCTCCAGCACGGAATAGCTCTTCATCTCAAGGCCGGTATCAAGGAACATCTCCCTGATATCCTTCAGACGGCACACATGTTTGTTTATAAGGTATTCGCTCTCACCTGAGCGGTAAAGACGCCTTGTGACCGTTACCAGCCTCTCACTGCCGTTGCCGTTACCCTGTCCGTCCGGATACAGACCTGACACAAAGAGGGTTATCTCTGCCATACCCCGGGGCTTTTTTGTCTGGGAGCCGTTGAATATCACCTCTTCCATCTTCTCCCCCCGCAGGGACTTTGCGGATTGCTCTCCCAGCACCCAGCGGAAGGCATCGACTATATTGCTTTTACCGCAACCGTTTGGACCGACAATACAGGTCATTCCCGGATGGAGGGTAAAGATGGTCTTTTCTGCAAAGGACTTAAAGCCTGTCAGTTCAATCTTTTCAACTCTCATTTACAGTGATTATACCTTCAATTCTTTAAATCAGGCAAGGGGACGGTATATCCTTCCCGCGATTATCAAAGACGGGATAATCTGCAGGAGGGGTCTTTGAGCCATTCAGGGAAGTGTGCGGATCTTCTGAGGAGGAGAACTGAAAATGGTATTATTTAAACGTGAATATTCAGAGACTTCTGCGAAAAAACATCAAAACATTAAAGGCTTACAGTGCAAAGGAAACCCCCTGCAGGGTAAAGCTTGATGCCAATGAGAGCCCGTACGGCTTCCCTTCCTTTCTTGAACCACTGAAGGCTGCACAGACTAACCAATATCCCGACCCTGAAGCAAGGGAGCTCAGGCGGGCTGTGGCAAGAAGGTGGAGGCTGAGGGTCGGTCAGGTCCTCCCCGGCAATGGCTCCGACGAGCTCATATCCTATCTTATCACCACATTCGGAGGGCCCGTCCTCTTTCCCACACCTACGTTCTCAATGTATGGCATCAGTGCGCAGGCCCTCGGAGAAGAGACGATTGCCGTCCCGCTTGACAGAGCCTTTGATCTCGATCTTGAAAATATGCTTAAGGCTGTAAGGAAGCATCGTCCAAAGCTCGTCTTTCTAAGCTCCCCGAACAACCCTACAGGCAACTGCTTTTCCGCTGAGCGGATACTGAAAATCCTGAATGCCTCAAGGGGCATTGTTGTTATTGACGAGGCATACCAGCCCTTCTCAAGCAGGATGGGGATGCTTAAACTGCTTAAGGATTATGAAAATGTAACAGTAATGAGGACCCTGAGCAAGGTCGGGTTTGCCGCCCTCCGGGTTGGGCTTCTCCTTGGCAGCGAGGACCTGATCGAGGCCGTCAACAGGGTAAGACTGCCGTTTAATGTCAACACCCTCTCTCAGGCAGTTGCAGTAGAGGCAATAAAAAACTTCGGAGAGATAGAGAAGACTTTAACGATAATATGCAGTGAGAGGGAGCGGTTGTTTGATGAGCTGGTGGGTATGGAAGGTATAACCCCTTATCCTTCAGAGGCAAACTTTATACTC
>QIJG01000149.1 GCA_003232715.1 Nitrospirota bacterium | reverse complement strand
AGTTGTGGGTGATAGTCGGCCTGGGCAACCCCGGCAGAAAATACAGCGGGACGCGTCATAACATAGGATTCAGGGTAATCGATTCCCTGTCAAAGAGGCTATCTGTAGTTTTTACTGAAAAAAAGAAGTATATAACAGGTGAGGGGCTTTATAAGGATAACAGGCTTATCCTTGTAAAGCCCCTTACTTATATGAACCTCAGCGGGGTAGCTGTCAGGGAGGTTTTAAGGATGAGGAATTGTCCTGCTGAGAGGCTCATAGCTGTTCATGACGACCTTGACCTGCCGGTGGGAAGGATCAGGATCAGGGAGAGAGGTTCTTCCGGTGGGCACAGGGGCATTCAGTCCATTATCGAATCCATAGGTACAAATGAATTCATTCGTGTAAAGATAGGGGTCGGCAGGTCTCCCGAGATTCCTGCTGAAGTCTATGTTCTTAAAAAATTCAGTCCTCAGGAGAGAGAGCTTATTGATGAGGCTGTTGAGTCGGCATCTGATGCAGTCCTGTCTGTCATTGACAAAGGTGTGAGCGGGGCAATGACCGAGTACAACAGATAGCCCTTCCCATGAAAAAGAAGAATCCACGGTTGCTGGCACTTCGTGCTTTAACTGAGATATGGCGGAAGGATAAGAGACCCAGGGAGGTGCTTGATTCTTATGGTGCCACACTTGACAGCAGGGACATGGCCTTCCTCCAGGAAGTGGTCTATGGCGTTATAAGGAACAGGCTTTACATTGACCGGTGTCTGACCGCATACTTAAAAGACCCCTCAGGACTTAAATCTGCTACCCTGAATAACCTGAGGCTTGGCGCCTATCAGGCATTTTTTATGCGGGTCCCCGACAGGGCTGTAGTATTTGAAACAACAGAGGTTGAAAAGGCTGCAGGAAGAAACGCAGGGCTTGTCAATGCAGTACTCAGAAAGGTCGTAACCGGGAAGGCATGTCCTCCCTTGCCTGAGGACCCCATAGAGAGGATATCAATACTTACATCTCACCCCGTGTGGCTCATAGCAAGATGGGTTGAACGGTTTGGTGTCCTTGAGGCAGAGGCCCTGGCAAAGGCAAATAATACTATACCACAGTTGACCCTTCGGGTAAATACCCTAAGGACAGAGAGGGAAAGAGTGGCTGCTATATTGTCGAAGATGGGCATAGAGTTCAAATACACAGACTTCTCACCTGCCGGGATAAAGATAGAGGGTAGTTATATATTCAGGGAGATTGAGGGTTTGCTGGGTGATGTGTTTATTCAGGATGAGGCGGCTCAACTGATAACCTGCTTTCTTCAGCCCCGGGCAGGACAGGTAATACTCGATGCCTGTGCAGCCCCCGGAGGGAAGACGACTCATATTGCCGAGTTGACCGGGGACAGGGCAAGGATTTATGCTGTGGAGAGCAGTGCCGAACGTTTAAGGATATTACAGGAAAACATCCGCAGACAAGGCATCGGGTCAGTTAAAATTACCTGCTCGGACATTAGGGAATTCAAGCCTTCGGAAGGTTTTCACAGAATTCTGCTCGATGCCCCCTGTTCGTCCCTTGGTGTTATCAGGCGGAATCCTGATGTCCGGTACAAGCACAGCCCTGAGAAGCTGAGACGGTTTCATGAAAAACAGGTGGAGATGCTTACTGCTGTCGGCAGGCATCTTCTTCCCCACGGGATAATGCTGTATTCCGTCTGCTCTACAGAGCCTGAGGAAGGGGAGGAGGTTATAAGGAGATTCTTGCATAAAGAAAGGGAATTTTTTATTATAGATGATATGAAAAATTTACCCTTAACTCATGATGAAGGCCCTGCAGTGGATAATTTGAGAGAATTTATAAATGATGAGGGATACTTCAGGACCTATCCGCACAGGCATGATATGGACGGGTTCTTTGCAGTGAGGCTTTCAAGAAAAGGAATATGAAAGGTTTTATAAAAATAATCCTCTACATCTCGTTATTTATCTTCCTGGCCATTACGAGCAGTTATCTTACCTTTTGGGTGATGGGTTCCAAAAAGACCGTTAACGTTCCTGACCTCAGGGGACAGAGCCTTGTTGATGCCAATAAGGAACTCCTGTCAAAGAGGCTTTATCTGAAGATAGGGGGTAAAGACTTCAGTACTGTTGTGCCGACCGGATATATCCTCAGGCAGGAAATCCCCCCGGATAACAAGATAAAAGAAGGGCGTACCATACGTGTAATAATCAGTAAGGGGCCACGGATATACTATATGCCGTCATTTGTCGGACTCAATTTAGACGATGCAAGAGAACTTGCAATAAAAAAAAATATAAAGATCAAAAAGATTATCAAGGTTCACTCTGAGGGTTTTGAAAAGGGGACAGTGATTGCACAGAGACCTGCCCCTGAGGAGAAGGGTTCAGATAATATCACCTTTCTCCTGAGTAAGGGACCTTTTCCGACACTTTATTCCTGCCCTGATTTTACGAAGATGTCTCTTGATGAGGCGAAGGCCCTGTCAGAGCGGCTGGGGATAGATCTTGAATTAATCGATTACGGCAGTATTATAGTAAAACAAACACCTCCGCCTGGAAGTATTATCAAGAAAGGAGGGTCTGTTAAATTAAGATTAAAGTACGAGGAGGAACAGGAAATCAGATGGTTATGATTGCGCCGTCCATACTCTCGGCTGATTTTAACCGGCTTGGTGAAGAGATCAGGAAGGCAGAGGAAGCCGGTGCCGATATGATTCACATCGATGTAATGGATGGCCACTTTGTTCCGAATATCTCCATAGGCCAGGAAGTGGTGAGAGGTATCAGGAAGGCCACAGGTCTGCCCTTTGATATTCACCTTATGATAGAAGACCCTGACAGGTATCTCGCTGACTTCGTTAATGCCGGAGCTGATATAATTACAGTGCATCTGGAGGCCACCTCTCATCTGCACAGAACAGTTCAATTGATAAAAGAAAACGGTAAGAAGGCAGGCGTATCAATCAATCCAGCCACACCGGTGTGGAGTCTTGAAAGCATTCTGTCGGAGGTTGATCTTGTCCTTGTAATGTCGGTCAACCCGGGCTTTGGCGGGCAGAGTTTTATTCCGCAGAGTATTGACAAGATTAAGACGCTGAAGAGGATTGTCCGGGAGAGGGGGCTTGATATCCTGATTGAGGTTGATGGGGGTGTCAAGATAGATAATGCGCGAAAGATTGCTGATGCAGGTGCAGATATACTGGTTATGGGATCGGCTTTCTTTAACTCCGAGGAGTATTCCGAAGTTGTCAGGAGATTCAGGGTGGAGAATGGGGCCTGATATTGCCGTTTCGGACTCCGGGGTGCATTATATCTACAGGGGGCTTGCCTGATGTCAAGAGGTTTAAGTGGAAATATAGTTGGAACTGCGAGACCTGACAGTCCTGCTGAAAGGGCCGGTATCAGGCCCGGTGATATGTTGCTGACCGTTAACAGAAAGAGAATCCACGATTCAATTGATCTTGTTTTTTATACTGATACCCTGGATTTGAATATCTCGG
>QIJG01000299.1 GCA_003232715.1 Nitrospirota bacterium | reverse complement strand
GCCTCCAAAACAACGTCTGCCGTATCAGGCCGGGGTGAATTCTCCTTCATACAATCCCCTTCTTCAGGATATCATGGAGGTGGATTACACCAGCCGGTCTGCTCTCCTCATCCGGAACTACCAAGGCCGTTATGGAGTGCTGCTGCATCAGTGAGAGTGCCTTTGCAGCAAGTGTATCCATAGAAATCATTCTTGGATTCCGGCTCATCACCTCAGCGGCCTTCATCCCGAAGAGCCCTGCCCCCCATTTATGCAGCCCGCGCCTGAGGTCACCATCCGTTATTACACCTGCCACCTTTGCTTCTTCATTGCAGACAATGGTCATACCGAGCCGCTTGGAGGACATCACGAGTGTGGTATCCGTCATGGGTGTATCCATGCCGACCACGGGGATGCTTTCTCCCGTATGCATAAGGTCTTCAACCTTTATAAGCAGTTTTTTACCGAGGGAGCCGTTGGGATGAAACATGGCAAAGTCCTCTTCCCTGAAACCCCGCCTCATTATAAGCGCCACTGCAAGGGCATCGCCCATTGCAAGCGCTGCAGTAGTTGATGCCGTGGGAACAATATCCATGGGGCAGGCCTCTTCCCTGACGGATGTATCGAGCACAAACTCAGACGCCATAGCAAGGGTGGAGCCCGGCTTTGTCAGGGATATGAGGGTGACACCAAAGCGCTTCAGATACGGAATGAGCCTTATTATCTCCTCGGTCTCACCACTGTTTGAAAGGGCTATTATAATATCCTCGTCAGTCACCATCCCGAGGTCTCCGTGACATGCCTCGGCAGGATGGAGAAAGACGGCTGGGGTCCCGGTAGATGAGAGTGTTGCAGCTATCTTCTTGCTGATTATCCCGGACTTGCCCATGCCCGTCACAACGGTCCTTCCGCTGCTGCTGCAGACGGCCTCCACAGCCTCCTCAAAATTATTGTCCAGCCTCTCTATCAGGGCGGAGATGGCCAGGGCCTCAACGCTTAATACCTTTTTTGCTTCTTCAAGGATATTCATAAGCCCTTTGTCACCCGGAACAGCTCCCTTAATCTTCCCAAAAGCCCCTCCATCTCTTTAAGCGGTATCATGTTCGGCCCGTCGCAGGGGGCCCTGTCAGGATCCGGGTGCACCTCCATAAAGAGCCCGTCAACACCGGCTGCAACCGCAGCCCTTGCGAGCGGCTCGGCAAACCCGCGCTGCCCACCCGAGCATGTGCCCTGTCCTCCGGGAAGCTGCAGACTGTGAGTAACATCAAAGATTACAGGATAACCGAAGGATCTCATTACAGGGAATGCCCTGAAGTCAACAACCAGGTTATTATATCCAAAAGAGGTTCCCCTCTCGGTTATCATCAGGTTGGTATTGCCGGTGGATGTGAATTTATCTATAACATTTTCGACATCCCAGGGGGAAAGGAACTGTCCCTTCTTGATATTCACACCTTTTCCGGTCTCTGAGGCCGCTATGATGAGGTCTGTCTGACGGCATAGAAGGGCAGGTATCTGAATTATGTCCACGACCTCGGCAGCACGTATTGCCTCTGAAGGGGAATGCACATCAGTAAGCACCGGCACTGAAAGCTTGTCCCTTACAGCCTCAAGTATCCTCAGTCCCCGGTCGATTCCGGGGCCGCGAAAGGATTTTACGGACGTCCTGTTTGCCTTGTCATAAGAACTCTTGAATATGAACGGCAGTTGCAGCCCCCGGCAGATATCCCTGAGCCTTTGAGCGGTCTCAAGGACGATATCCTCCGTCTCTATCACGCATGGGCCTGCAATGACAAGGAGGTCATCCCCTGTCAAACCCTTCTTATCCGGCTTCATCGTCATCATCATGCTCTGCAGAGACATGTATATCTGTTAAGGATTCATCTCCCGGATACGGAAACAGGGACCTCTTCTCCCTGAGAGAGGCCTCTATAAACGACTTGAAGAGGGGATGGGGCTCTGTAGGGCGGGATTTGAACTCGGGATGAAACTGGCACCCAAGAAACCATGGGTGGTCCTCAAGCTCAACGATCTCTACAAGTTCTCCATCCGGACTCGCACCACTTACCCTCAGTCCATGCCTGGCAAATACACCACGGTAGGCGTTATTGAACTCATACCTGTGCCTGTGCCTTTCTGATATCTCCTTAACCTTGTAGGCATTGTTAGCATGTGAGTCCTCCGTGAGCTCGCATGGATAGGCGCCAAGCCGCATGGTGCCACCCTTGTGGCTCTCGACAGATCTCTCCTCGATCCTTCCCTTTTTGAAGTCATACCATTTTTCCATAAGATAGATCACGGGGTCCGGAGTATTTATATCAAACTCCGAGCTGTTTGCCTTTTCAAGACCACAGACATTCCTTGCAAAATCTATCACTGCACACTGCATCCCCAGGCATATCCCCAGGTAGGGTATCTTCTTTTCCCTTGAATACCTTATTGCCGAAATCTTGCCTTCAATCCCCCTGTAGCCGAACCCCCCGGGCACCAGGACACCGTCAACCTCAGAGAGAAACCTTTCAGGACCATGAACCTCTACCTCCTCGGAATCCACCCACTGGAAGATAATCCTTGCATCATTGGCAATACCGCCGTGTATAAGTGCCTCCAGGAGGCTCTTATACGAGTCTTTCAAGCCGATATATTTGCCTACAATGGCTATGGTCACCTCGTTTCTGGGTTCTTTTATCCTCCTGACCACCTTCTGCCATCTACTAAGATCCGGCTTCTTCGTCTCAAAACCGAACTTGTTTGCTATAAGTGTGTCAAGGTCTTCCTCATGGAGTGCAAGGGGCACTTCATAAATGGTCTCCACGTCAATCGCACCTATTACGGCATCCACATCAACATTACAATAGAGGGCAATCTTCTTCTTGATCCCCGGTGGCAGGGGTCTGTCACAGCGGCACAGGAGTGCATCGGGCTGAATACCGATCTCCCTTAATTCCCTCACGCTGTGCTGCGTGGGCTTTGTCTTCAGCTCCCCTGCACTCGGTATATAGGGAATAAGGGTCAGATGAACATACAGCACATTCTCCCTGTCTACATCATACCGCATCTGCCTGATGGCCTCCAGAAAGGGCAGGCTCTCTATATCGCCGATAGTGCCGCCAATCTCTACAATAACAACATCGTAATCATCACTGACGGCCTTAATGGTATTCTTGATCTCATCCGTTATATGAGGTATTACCTGTACTGTATCACCAAGATAATCACCCCTTCTCTCCTTGGTTATCACATTGTGGTAAATTCGTCCGGTGGTGGCATTATTGGCCTGTTTGGTCCTTATGTGTGTAAATCTCTCGTAGTGTCCGAGGTCGAGGTCCGTCTCCGCACCGTCATCCGTAACAAAGACCTCTCCATGCTGAAAGGGGCTGAGCGTACCGGGGTCAACATTTATATAGGGGTCAAGTTTCTGAAGTGTAACCCGGAGCCCCCTTGCCTCCAATAAGGCCCCTATGGCAGCGGATGCAATCCCCTTACCAAGAGAGGATACAACCCCGCCTGTTACAAAGATATACTTTG
>QIJG01000212.1 GCA_003232715.1 Nitrospirota bacterium | reverse complement strand
ACCCCTTGGTGTGCCTACAAAGAGGGATGCAAGGAAGGCACTGGGTATTGCACATAAGGTCTTTAAGCAGGTTCAGGTTTCAGAGTAGGGGAAAAACTGTTTAATACTTGCAGCGCAATTTAAGTCATGAACATAAAAAAGATTGAAAAAGGTGTAAAGCTTATACTTGACGGGATTGGTGAGGACCCTGAAAGGCCCGGATTGCTCAGGACACCGCAAAGGGTTGCAGCAATGTTCCAGGAGATTTTTTCAGGTCTTCAGACCCCACCGGAAGATCTCCTGCATCATATAGAAGGCGAAACTCATGATGAGATGGTGATGCTGAAGGACATACCCTTTTACTCCGTGTGCGAACACCACCTCCTACCCTTTTTTGGCCGTGCACATATTGCCTATATCCCTGAGAAGGGAAGGATTGTCGGCATAGGAGAGCTTGCAAAGGCACTTGAGATGCTTGCCAAGAGGCCGCAAGTCCAGGAGAGACTTACTGCACAGCTTGCAGACATGATAATGGAGCGGTTGAGACCAAGGGGAGCCATGGTAATCATTGATGCAGAGCACCTCTGCCTCAGTATGCGGGGGATTAAGAAGCCCGGGGCGAGGACTGTGACCTCAGCGGTAAGAGGGATTTTCAGGAGCAAACAGTCAACAAGGGAGGAGATGCTTGAACTGATAAAGAAGCGGGACTGAGGTTAACTATTTAACATTTAACATTTACTATTTGCCATTTGTTATTTGATTAACTTTTTATTTTAATTTATGAAAGATAACAGGAATAACAAAAGCCGGGAAAAAGCAGATGAGATTCAGGATAGACTGATAGATTTTGCTGTAACAATCATTAAACTTGCAGGTTCTTTACCTAAGACTCCTGCAGGAATTCATATTGCAGGACAGATCCTGCGTTCAGGTACATCTCCTGCTCCAAACTATGGGGAAGCGAGGGGAGCTGAAAGTCTTGCAGACTTTATACATAAATTGGGTATAGTGCTTAAGGAACTAAATGAGACATCTGTTTGGTTGCAGATACTACTAAGAGGCAAATTAACAAGATCGGAAATATTGTCAGAAGGAATAGATGAATGCAATCAGCTTTCCCGGATCATTGCATCGTCGGTAAAAACATCACGTAGCAACAGACGAAAACTGCGAGAATGACAAATGATAAGTGGCAAATGTTAAATGAAAAATGAAAAAGGAGGGTTTGATGGCAGCAACGATTATTGACGGGAAGAAGGTGGCAGCAGATATCAAGGTGGAACTGAAGAAGGAAGTTGAGGAACTTAAGTCAAAAGGGGTGAATCCGGCCCTTTCCGTAGTGCTTGTGGGTGAAAATCCTGCCAGCAAGAAGTATGTGGCAAACAAGGAAAAGACCTGCGAGGCCCTCGGTATCAAGAGTGTGGCGTAT
This sequence comes from Nitrospirota bacterium, assembly GCA_003232715.1. Taxonomy (GTDB): domain Bacteria; phylum Nitrospirota; class Thermodesulfovibrionia; order Thermodesulfovibrionales; family JdFR-85; genus BMS3Bbin07. The sequence continues at coordinate 3,310 of QIJG01000212.1, read as the reverse complement.
AAACTCCCTGAGTCAGCTACCCGGGAGGAGCTGCTCAAGCTTGTAGACGACCTGAATGCAGATCCCGGGATCCACGGCATACTGGTACAACTCCCACTGCCCGGGCACATGAATGAGAAAGAAGTTATGCACAGGATTGCACCTGAGAAGGATGTGGATGGGTTCGGACCTGATGCACTGGGAAGACTCCTTCTTGATGAGCCGGGTTTTGTGCCATGCACACCTCACGGGGCAATGAAGATGCTTGAGGCATACGGGGTTGACCCTGCCGGAAAGAAGGCCGTTATAGTCGGAAGGAGTGTAATAGTCGGTAAGCCCCTTGCACTGTTATTGCTCAGAAAGAACGCCACGGTTACCATATGTCACAGCAAGACGCCGGACCTTAAAGGAGAGTGCCTTTCTGCGGATATCCTGTGTGTGGCTGTTGGAAGGGCTCAGATGGTAAAGGGTGACTGGGTAAAAGAAGGTGCTGCAGTTATAGATATCGGTATCAATGTGAATGAGAGCGGCAAGCTGATTGGTGATGTGGAGTTTGAGAAGGCAAAAGAGAGGGCCGGGTGGATTACCCCTGTGCCTGGTGGTGCAGGCCCCATGACAATTGCCATGCTCATGTATAATACAGTAGAGGCTGCGAAGGCTGGTTTGAAGGCATAAGGTTCAATGTTGGGGTTTCGGGCAGACAAGGAAAGATGATAAAGCTCTATAGAGGTCTGGAGCTTTATTGTAATAGAAATAATAAAATGAAACCCGCAACTCGCAGTTTGTAGCTCGTAATTCAAAAAGGAGGTTGGATATGATTATTTCCAGGAAGCGGGACTTTCAGGAATTGCTTGAAAATATCAAAAACTACAAGAGTTTTTTTCTCATAGGATGCTCGGAGTGTGCCTCTCTTTGCAGTACCGGAAGCGAGAAGGAGGTTAAGGAACTCTCAGAGACTCTGAGGGCGGAAGGCAAGGAAGTCACGGGCGGTATTGTTGCAAAGACGGGCTGTCAGGTGCTGGGGACAAAGAAGGATCTCAAGCCCTATAAGGATGAAGTAAACAATGCAGAATGCATTCTCGTCATGTCCTGTGGAGCCGGCACTCAGACTGCAGTTGATCTTTTTGAAGACAAGCCTGTCTACGCGACTAATGACTCACTATTTCTCGGAAACATGACACGCTTTCAGGTCTTTGATGAGCGGTGTTCCATGTGCGGCAAGTGCATACTCGACAGGACCGGCGGGATCTGTCCGATAACTACCTGCCCCAAGGGGCTGCTTAACGGGCCCTGTGGCGGAATGAAGGATGGCCACTGTGAGGTGAGTCCGGATATACCATGTGCATGGGTAAGGATATATGAGAGGATGAAGAAGCTTGGTAAACTTGAAGAACTGTCCGGGTCTGTCCTTGATGCCAAGGACTGGTCAACGGCACAGAGTCCCAGGGCCCTCAGTGCAAGAGAGAAAAAGGGGAAATGAGCAGGTTATATGTTGTGGATTGTACAGTATTATAAGGTTATAAATTAAACGGCCTGAAAAGAAAGAAGGAGGAATAGAGAATGTCATTCAGAGAGGTTCTTGAGTCAGGAAAATTTGTCGTAACCGCCGAGGTAGGTCCGCCCAAAGGGACCGATATTTCGGAGATGGTCCACCATATAGAACTGCTGAAAGGCAAGGTGGAAGCACTTAATTTTACCGACAATCAGTCTGCTGTCATGAGAATGAATTCCCTTGCAGGCTGTGCGATAGCCGTTGAGCACGGGGTTGAACCCATTCTTCAGATGACTTGCCGCGACCGTAACCGCATAGGCCTTCAGTCCGACCTCCTTGGTGCCTATGCCCTTGGAGTAAAAAATGTCCTTTGTATGACCGGAGACCACGTATCTGCAGGTGACCATAAAGGGGCAAAGTCCGTGTATGATGTTGAATCAGTCCAGTTGCTCCGGATAGTGGACTCTCTGAATAACGGCAAGGACATGGCAGGCAATGAGTTGAAGGGTGGTACTGACTTCTTTCAGGGAGGGGTTGTCACTCCTGAGGCAAATCCTCTTGAACCGCAACTGATGAAGTTTGAAAAGAAGATAAAGGCAGGCGCCGGGTTTTTCCAGACCCAGGCTGTTTACGATATTGCAAAATTCGGGGAGTTCATGAAGTATGCACGGAAATTTCCTGTTAAGGTACTTGCAGGGCTTGTTGTTCTTAAGAGTGCAGGTATGGCAAACTTTCTTAACAATTATGTCCCGGGAATAAAGGTGCCTCAGGAACTTATTGACGAACTCAAGGCGGCAGGTAAGGGGAAGGGCCTTGACAAGGGGATTGAGATCTGTGCCAGGCATATAAAACAGCTCAGAGATGAAGGCATCTGCGATGGTGTTCATATAATGGCCATCGGTATGGAGGACAGGGTGCCCGAGATTATGGAAAGGGCGGGGATTTCGGATTGACGATTGACGATTGACGATTGAAAAACTTTGCTCTCTGCGAGCTCTGAGTTCTCTGCGGTGAAGAAATAAAGGATTGATGATTGATGAGGAATAACTGAATGTCCAGAGTTACAATTAACGATTTTCTGAAAAAGAAATCAGAGGGCAGGAAGCTCGTCCTGCTTACTGCATATGACTATCCCTTTGCCAGGATTCTGGATGAGGCCGGAGTGGATGCCATCCTGGTGGGTGACTCCCTGTCAATGGTTGTCCAGGGCCTTGAAAATACCCTGCCTGTTACAATGGATGAGATGGTTTATCACACGAAAATGGTGGCAAGGGCAACTCAGAGGGCAATGGTGATAGGTGATATGCCCTTTATGTCCTATCAGACCTCGGTTGAAGATGCAGTAAGGAATGCAGGCAGATTCCTCAAAGAGGGAGGCGCCCATACCGTCAAGGTAGAAGGGGGCTCAGAGGTATCAGATAAGATAAGGGCCATGGTAAGTGCGGATATCCCGGTTATGGCACACATAGGATTGAGACCGCAGGCAATACACAGGATGGGGGGATACAGTGTGCAGGGGCGTACTGAGGAGGCACGGCAGCGGTTGATAGAGGAGGCCTGTGTGCTTCAGGACGCAGGTGCATTCAGTCTGGTTCTTGAGGCGATACCTCTGGAGCTTGCAAAAAAGATTAGCGAAAGCCTTGTGATTCCTACTATCGGTATAGGCGCCGGTCCATACTGTGACGGCCAGGTCCTTGTACTTCATGATATTCTCGGCCTGTTCGAGAGGTTTGTCCCCAAGTTTGTAAAACGCTATGCCAATCTGAAGGACGATGCCCTGAGTGCAGTAAAGAAGTTCAGGGAAGAGGTTGAAAACGGCGAGTTCCCCGGAGAGGAACA
>QIJG01000314.1 GCA_003232715.1 Nitrospirota bacterium | reverse complement strand
GCTATATCAATGGAATCCGATCTTATTACCACCGGATGAATCGACCTCCAGACCCTTGCAGACATAAAGACTATGGGCACGTCAACAAAACCCACAATAGCCAGCACCGCACAATAAGTCGCCCTCTTGCCTTCCTGGTCAACGGACGTCCGCAATATCAGGTACGAAACATATATAAACCATAGTATCAGCGCTGTGGTCAGCCTCGGGTCCCATGTCCACCAGGTGTTCCAGATCGGCCTTGCCCACAGGACTCCGGAAAGCAGGGTCAGGGATATAAAGACCACTCCGATCTCCACACTGCTTGCCCCGTAGACATCCCATTTGATGTCCTTCTTTACGAGATAGAGAATCCCGCAGATGAAGGCGACAAAGAAAGACAGAAAAGCCGTAAAGGCCATTGATAGATGTACGTAAAATATCTTCTGCACAATCCCCATCACACTCTCGATGGGCGCATAGAAAAAGATTGTATAAATGGCTGAAAGAAACAGCAGGCCTACAACAACGGGTAAAACCCTGCCCCTGAAATCAGTATCCACTTTCTAACCCTCCTTTATTACATATTCAAACAAGAGATAACTCACACCTGAGAATATAAAACCAAAAGATACTATTATATACAACCATGATGAATACTCCCGGTAGGGGATCTCCTCAAAAACACTGCCGGTAACCTTGACGGCAAGTGCGATCAGGGGAGTAATAACGGGAAAGAGCAACAGGGGCAAAAGCACCTCATTCCTCCTCGTCCCTGCTGTTATGGCGGAAAAGAGTGTCCCCACCGTAGAAAACCCCAGGTTTACAAAAAGCACTACAACAATGAGCATCGGCAGGTGCCGGGCAAATCTGTCACCGTAGAAGACAAAAAATACCGGGATTATTACCGCTTCAGCTATAACCATAAAGATAAAATTGACAGCTGTTTTGGCAGTATATATCTGCTCCGACTCAACAGGACTGAGAAGCAGGCCGTCAATGCAACGGTTTTCCTTCTCCTGTGAAAGCACTCTGCCAAGACCCAGCACAGCTGAAAAGATTATCGAAACCCATAGTATACCGGCGGCTATCTCTCCATCCACCTCCCTGCCTATCCCAATGGCAATATTGAGAATAACAAGTAACAGGAACCCAAAGAAGACCATTGATACCAGGGATTCTTTCTTTCTGAACTCGGTAAGAAGGTCCTTTCTTATTATCAGGAGCGCATCTCTCATTCGACCGGTGCACCTTTCAGATACCGAAGATAGACGTGCTCGAACTCGTCAGTATCAACCTCGCTTCTCTCCTTGAGATAAACGAGCCTTCCCTTTGAAAGAATACCGACCTTTGTGGCACTCTCCAGGCCCCTCTTGAGATCATGGGTAACCATCACTATAGTCCTTTGCCGGCTGTGCAGTTGCCTCAGATGCCCGCTCAGGAGTATTGAGGCATGCTCGTCAAGACCGGTATAGGGCTCATCCAGAAGGAGCAGTGACGGATCATTTATTAGTGCCCGTGCGATACTCAGCCGTTGCTGCATCCCGCGGGAAAACCCGGAAACCTGCGAATCTTCCCTGTCATGCAGTCCTACCAGCCTCAGAAGTTCTCCGGTCTTCCCCACAGGGTCATTGACCCTGTAAAGTGCAGCATAAAACTCAAGGTTTTCCCTTGCGCTCAGATCGTTGTACAGGAAGGACTGATGAGATATCACACCAAGTTGCGCCCTGAATTCCTCAGCGTGCTCTTCAATATCAAAATCCATAACCCTTACGCTGCCTGAGCCCGGCTTAAGTAATGTGGATATAATCCTGATAAGTGTGGTCTTGCCGGCACCGTTTGGGCCAAACAGACTGAGAAACTCGCCCTTCTGCAGGCTCAGGTCTATTCCCCTCAGGGCCTCAATACCGTCATAACCTTTCCTCAGGCCTTTAATCCGGAGAAAGCCCGAGCTACCCATCTGTATTCTCTTTGCTGCCTCCACCTTTTATACCCTTATTCTCGCCCAACCGCTTCATGACCTCAGCTACCTTCAGTCTGTAATGGTTCCGGAGTTTATCATAATCATCGTTATTTATCTTGTTTGAGGCAAGCTCAAACTCAATATCCTTGAGTGCTTTCAGAAAAGACGCTTTCTCCATCTCAAGGGACTTGATCTGCTCGTCCTTTGCGTCAGGAGCCTCCTGCCACACCTGCCTGCCTCCCATTAGCGGCAGAAGTGCATAAATCATGGCTATAGAGGCTATTATAAAAAATACAGCCCATTCCATCTTTAATCCTCCTCAAGCTTCTTCAATTCATCATCTATCTTCTTCTGCATCTCATCATTCAACTCCGACCCTTTTGTCTCACTCTCTGCTGCGGCATCCTTTCTGCCTGAAAATGCCCATTTCCTCACAAAAATAACAGCCACGATCAGCCCGGCCAACAGCCCCACAAACGGGAGAATATAGGCTATCAGGTTGAACCCCTTTTTGGGTGGAGCCGAGAGGATACGCTCACCATATTGTGATACAAACGAATTTAATATCTCCTCTTTTGTCTTGCCCTTATCTATCATACCACTGATCTTTGTCCTCATCTCTTCAGCCCTCTCACATTCACATGTACCAAGCAACTGACCGCAACCACAGTCGCAGATAAGATTGCTTTCCACCTCGGTAGTACTCAGTGAAAACCCCTTTGAAGGCACGGAGAGTATCAACATAAAAGAAAAAATTATCAAGCCGCCATACTTAATGAATCTCACCATAGACCCCCTTTTTTTTTCTATTCGGCAAAATCGCTATTATACCACCTGCCACCATTATGACTCCACCAATCCAGATCCAGATCAACAGGGGATTTACCGTAACCTTAAGCGTTATCTCCTTGTTTTCCCCAATCCCGGGCATTGTAACATAGAGGTCTTCAATCAGGCCGGTCCTGAGCGTCACTTCCGTAGTCGGTTTCTCTGCATTTATATAATACCTGCGCTCCGGCGATATGGTTCCGTCAGGCTTTCCGTCTTTAAACACTTTTAGCGTGGCGGCATAAACATCCCTGTTTCCATCCCTGTATCCTCTCAAATTATCATAACGCAGTTCATAGTCCCCTATCTTTATGCTCTCTCCCTTGTAAAGGGTGCCCTGGGCCTCGAGTTTGTATGCAGAAGACCCTGTAATGCCTATGACTATAAGAACCACTCCTAAATGTACGATATACCCCCCGTATCTCCTTCTCATTTTATAGAGAAGCCGGGGAAATGCCGTGAATACAGGCTCTCCTGTAAGCCTCTTCCTTGCCATTGTCCCACCCCTGAACTCATTGAATATTGTTACAATCACAAAAATGGAGAGTGAAAATGACGTCAGGGGATAGAAGTCCCTTACACCTGCTATAAAGAGCACTACCGCCCCTGTTATGGCCGTCAGGGCCGGAATAAGAAAGTTTTTCCGAAGGTTGTCGGTCGATGCCTTCCTCCATCCTATGAGGGGACAGATGCCTGTCAGCAGCAGGAGAATGAGGAAGAGGGGAGTGTTTACCTGATTAAAAAAGGGCTGACTGACTGTGAGTTTAGTCCCTGTCACCGCCTCTGATATGAGCGGAAAAACGGTCCCGAATAATGTAGAGAAGGCAATGGCAAGAAAGAGCACATTGTTAAAAATAAA
>QIJG01000341.1 GCA_003232715.1 Nitrospirota bacterium | reverse complement strand
AAGGTCATTACCAAGGTCATAATGCCTTTCGCCAATCTGAAAAGCCCGTCTCTTTGATTGCATATTAATGATTCTTGACAGTAGAACCTTGGAAAGAAGCATCCGGTCCTCTTTGACCCTGTCTTGTATCTGAAACCGGAGTATCCGGCAGAAAAACTCGTCAAGTTTGTCACAGTCCCACCACCCATCCATATAGGACTCTCCAAGTCCAAGAGAACCATGAGTTAAAATCCTCCGGTGGTAAAAATTCTCATTATGAACTCTCAGGTCCCAGGGATTATTCCCGTCAATTCCTATCCCGGCTAAAGACAGGAGTTTCTCTACACTACTTTTAAATTTGTCAGTTTTCATTTTTCAATTACTCCCGAAATTAAAAAAGTTTTCAAAAATTCTTGTGGCCCCAACAGATTTTTCACTCCCCTGATAAAAAGTAAGTCAGAGGAAACGGCAACCGCAATCCTGCTGACTTATTCTCTCTTTAAATTTATCTCCCCTTTTAATAGATCCATCTTAAGATATAGCAGATAATATTATCGTTGTCAAGTGAGAATTTCCGTTAAATAAACCATGATGAACTCACGATTTGATGACAGGTTATTCACTTTTTTGTTCACTCTGAAATACTATTCTATAGTTATGAATTATTTATGAATAACACTTTGCTCAGTACTTCCGTGTTTAATTTCTATAGAAACAGAACGGTCAGAACTACCTGCAAATTCAGATAAAAAGGAGACGCTCATAATGGGGGTAAAAATTGAGTTTATTGAGTTCTGTATCTATGATGATGAAACCATGAAGCACTTTTTGAGAGAATTCGAATAGTTAGAATAAAAGGTCTCAGGTGATAGGTATCAAGCGGTAAGCATATTGCCTGACACCTATCACCCATTACCATAAAATCTATTCAACCTTAACCTTTTTCTCCCTCTTTCTGGCTTCTTCAGTCTTTGGAATCCTTATCTCAAGAACACCGTCCTTAAACCTGGCCTTAGCCTTGTCGGACTGTACTTCGGCAGGCAGGCGGAAGGTACGCGTGAAGGAACCATAGGAGCGCTCCAACCTGTGATAGTTTTTCTTCTCTACCTTCTCTTCCTTCTCCTTTTCTCCGGATATAGTTACGGTATTGTCGGTCAGGCTTACATCAACGTCATCTTTCTTAATCCCGGGCAGCTCCGCCTTTACCACCACATCGTCACCTTCTTCATAGATATCTACAACTGGAGAGATCTCTTCCAATTCCGGAAACCTTAACCTCGGCAACCATGAAGAACCCAGCAAAGAAAAGGGTCTTCTGAAAACATCTTCAAACCACCGCTCCATCTCCTCAAAAGGTGCAAGTGTTCTTGATGGTTCCGACCTTACGAGCTCTTTTGACTCTTTTTTCTTTGCCATAAGCCACCTCCTTTAAATTTAAATTAACCCCCATATATTTTTAATATATTCTGAAATGCCGAAGGTGTCAACCCTAAAAACAGGTGATTTTCATCCCTTATTACTGTTTAAAGCAAGATAATATCGGCTATCTATACTTTTCCGCTTTTTTTGCCTCTTCCCAGAGATGGTCCATCTCCTCAAGGGTATAGTCGGAAAGGGCACTCCCCTCCCGCTTTGCACTTGTCTCGATATAGCTGAAACGGCGGATAAACCTTGATATTGTCTTGCGGAGGGCCTCTTCTGGGTTAATATCGATAAATCGGGATAAGTTCACGAGTGTAAAGAGAAAATCCCCGAATTCCTCCTCTACTTCCCCTTCATCTCCGCCTTTAAGTGCAGATTTAAACTCATCAAACTCATTTTCAACCTTTTTAACTACATCTTCTGCCTTCTCCCAATCAAATCCCGCCCTTGATACCCGCTCCTGAACCCTGTGGGCCTTTAATAACGAGGGCAGATTCCCTGGAATACCCTCAAGAATTGATTCCTTAAGTTTGCCCTCCTGTCGTTTATGCTCCACCCATCTGTCAAGCACCTCATCTGCCGTCCTGAGCCTCTTTCCTCCAAACACGTGGGGATGGCGGGAGACCATCTTCCCGGAAATCGCTTCTATGACGTCCTGCATGTCAAACTCCCCCTTCTCCCCGGCTATCCGGGCATGAAAGACTATCTGAAAAAGGAGGTCTCCCAGTTCTTCCTTTATCTTTGCAGGATCGTCCTCCTCAATCGCCTCAAGTAATTCGTATGCCTCTTCCATCAGAAACGGTTTCAGGGACTGTCGGGTCTGTTCCCTGTCCCATGGACAACCGTCTTCAGCCCTCAAGGCCTCCATTATCTCCACTAATTTATCGAAATCCATATTGTTAGTATATAAGAGTCCTCAGAGAAGTGACAAGTACAAAGCTCAAACAGAAACAATTCACAGTGAACTTATAATGCTTTGAGATTGCTTCGTTTCACTTGCAATGACAGAAAAGACTTGCAATGACAGAAAAGGTTTTCGTAATGTCATTGCGAGGGTCGTCAGCCACGAAGCAATCCTGCACTGATTTTCACCGTGAATTGCTGCTCAAACAAGATTACTATAGGGAATCGTTAAATCCCCGGCCTGAATCATGTCCCTGCTTCATATTTGTAATACGCCGAGCAACTTCCCTCTGTACTTACCATGCAGGCGCCAACAGGGTTTTCAGGGGTGCATTTCTTGCCATACAGGGGACAATCAGTCGGTATTTTTATGCCCTTCAGTACGTCACCACACGCACATCCTTTTATATCGGGCTTGCTTTTTACTGTGATATCAAAGAGTTTCGAGGCATCTCTGTGTCTGAACTCCTCCCGTAGGGAAAGACCACTTCCGGCGATTGTGCCAATACCGCGCCATTGAGCGTCCACAGGCATAAAACAGGTCTTAATGAGAGAGATGGCCCTGGGATTACCCTCCGCCCTTACCGCCCTGACGTATTGTATCTCAACCCCGGCCTCCCCTTTGATAAGCCGTGCAAGGAGCATTGCGATTGTCTCAAGGATATCCCTTGCCTCAAACCCTGCGATAACGGAAGGCTTTTTATACTCCCGTGAAATAAATTCATAGGGCTTTTTACCGATAATAGTACTGACATGCCCCGGCAGGATAAAACCGTCCACTTTAACCCTCTCATCTCCAAGTAAGGCCCTCAGGGCCGGGGGTACGAGTTTGTGGTTTGGGTATATATGAAAATTATTGATCCCCTTTCTGTCTGCTTCATGGAGGGTGGCTGCCACAGACGGAGAGGTCGTCTCAAACCCGGTTGCAAAGAATACCACACTCCGCTCAGGATTTTCTTCCGCAATAGCGAGGGCATCTATCGGTGAGTAGAGGACTCGTATGTCCGCACCGTCGGCCCTTGCCTCCTGGAGGTTTTTACAGGAACCGGGGACTCTCAACATGTCCCCGAAGGTGGTAAGTATTACCCCCGGTTGGCCGGCAATTTTTATAGCTTTATCTATATCTTCAATCGATGTTACACAGACCGGACAGCCCGGCCCGCTCAGCAACAGTATCCCGTCGGGCAGGACGGTCCTTATGCCATGACGGAATATGGCAACAGTATGAGTGCCACAGACCTCCATCAGCCTTACCGGACGTCCGAGCTTTTTCATCATCAGGCGTATATTTTCGATCAGACGTTTCACTGCCGCAGTCTCTCCCTTAATATATACGCCTGGCCAAGTGATATGTTTGCATCGTTGGGAGGCATCCGCCTGTTGCAGTAGACCCTGAAGCCATCCCCTTTAAGCCTTTCGAAAACCCTCTCTGCAATATAAAGGTTCTGAAAAACCCCTCCTGAAATCACTACATCCCTTATGCCTGTAAGGCTATGGAGTTTATTTACCACCCTTATTATAGCCGTGATGATGGTATTATGAAACCGCGCGGATATAATCTCCCTGCCGGTTCCGGACG
>QIJG01000152.1 GCA_003232715.1 Nitrospirota bacterium | reverse complement strand
TGAAACATTTAAATCCTTCATGCTCCACTACAACTTCCCGCCCTTCAGTGTCGGCGAGGTGAAGAGACTTGGATTCACCGGCAGGAGAGAGATCGGTCACGGCGCACTTGCAGAGAAGGCACTGAAACCGGTGATACCCTCCAAGGAAAAATTCCCGTATACCATACGTATCGTCTCTGATATTCTGGAATCCAATGGCTCCTCATCCATGGCAACTGTTTGTGGTGCAACCCTTGCACTCATGGACGCCGGTGTACCCATTGAAACGCCTGTGGCAGGTATTGCAATGGGACTCATACATGAAAGTGACAAGACCGTAATACTCTCAGACATACTTGGTCTTGAAGACCACCTCGGAGATATGGATTTCAAGGTTACCGGAACAAAAAAAGGCGTAACCGCCTTTCAGATGGATGTGAAGATAAGCGGTATAACCAGGCAGATAATGGAGTCGGCCCTTGAGCAGGCAAGAGCGGGAAGATTCCACATACTGGAGAAGATGAACGAGACACTGTCTGAGTCCCGGAAGGATCTTGCTCCCAATGCACCAAGGATATATACCCTGCAGATCAAGCCGGAGAAGATAAGGGATGTAATCGGAGTAGGGGGGAAGGTGATCAGGGGAATAACCGAGCAGACAGGCGTAAAAATAGATATAAACGATACAGGGCTCATTAATATTGCATCTGCCGACGAGGCATCAGCCATGAAGGCAAAAGAGATTATAGAGGGGATTGTACAGGATGTCGAGGTAGGCAGGATATATATGGGAAAGGTCAAGAAAATTGTCGATTTCGGTGCCTTTATGGAAGTACTGCCCGGAGTGGAAGGACTTTTACATATTTCCCAGATATCGGATGAACGTGTAGGGAAGGTTACAGATGTGATCAATTACGGTGATGAATTCTCTGTCAAGGTCATAGAGATTGATGATATGGGAAGACTCAAGTTAAGCAGAAAAGAAGCCCTTCGGGAAGAGGCCAAAGGAAAGACAAAGGGATAGACAGAGCATGCTCTGAGTTTTAGAGGCTTGTTTAAAAAGCAGGCCTCTGAGATTTGCCCTTCAACTTATAACTTTACTTCTTCAATCTTAGATCCCCTACCCCATTTCCCTGTCTGCATACAACACACAGGCAGACGCCGGGGAAAGGTAAAACAATATATTTATAATAACTATCTGGAGCACAGACCATGTTCAGAAAAGAATATCTCGATAACAAAATACCCGTCCTGATGGAACGGATAAAGGGTGTCCGTTCAGTATGTCTCGGCATCTGGGTAAAGGTGGGATCAAGATATGAAACAAGTCAGACAAACGGGATATCCCATTTCCTTGAACACATGCTCTTTAAAGGGACAAACAGCCGTTCACAAAAAGAGATAGCCGTTGAAATAGACTCCCTTGGCGGAGACCTCAATGCCTACACATCCAAGGAAACAACAACATTCTACATAAAGCTGCTCGACGATTATCTTGAAAGAGGCATTGACCTGCTCATGGACATTTTTCTTCATTCCCGGCTACCTGAAGACGAGATAGAAAAGGAAAAAGGTATTGTGATTGAAGAGATAAAGATGGTGGAAGATACGCCTGATGATTACATACACGACCTGTTCAGTGAATATGTCTGGAATAGGGAAGGCATTGGCTTGGGCATTCTTGGCACTAAAAAAACAGTAATGTCCTTCACGAAAAAAGACCTGGTTGAACATATAAAAAAGCATTACACCATCAACAATATTGTCATATCATGTGCAGGTAATATTGAGCATGAAGAGGTTTTAAAAGGGCTTAACAGCTCCATCGGCACAATCAGCAACAACTCCCAACCCCACCCTTACTCAAAACAGAGATTTCATCATGGAACGAAAGTGGTATCAAAAGACTGCGCAGAAGTACATCTTTGTATCGGTACGGAGGGTATTGCCCAGGGGAGTCCGGAGCGATATGCAATGTTGTTGATGAATACCGTTATCGGGGCCGGAGTCAGTTCAAGGCTCTTCCAGGAGATCAGGGAGCAGAGGGGACTTGCTTACTCTGTATATTCTTACACTTCTTCCTACCATGATTCGGGTCTTTTCGGTGTCTACGTCGGAACAGGCAGGAAAAAATACCAGCAGGTAATAGACATAATAAAGGAGGAGCTCGTCACTTTCAAGGATACGGTATCTGAAGACGAACTGACAAGGGCAAAAAAACAACTCAAGGGAAACCTTGTTCTTGCCCTTGAATCCACATCAGGAAGGATGAACAACCTTGCCCGCCAGGAAATCTATTACGGAAAACATATATCTCCCTCAGAGATTATAAAGGCCATTGACGGAGTCCGGTTCTCTGAGGTAAGAGAACTCTCCGACAGACTCTTCACTGACAGAAAATTCGCACTTACGGTTCTTGGACCTGTTAAGAATGCCTCAGTTTAGCTCTTTATAATGCCTACAATGTCACCTATCCTGATCCCGGAACTTTCTGCTGCATTTCCCCTGAAAATGAAAAACTCGAGAAGCCCACAACTGTTAATAAGACAATAAAGATCTTTATCTTCCACTTCTGAGTAGCAGTTCCTGAATGAAACCACATTGCCCTTCAATACAATCCTCAATCTTTCACCTCCATTGAGGGAATCCCTGAGAAGGTCTGAAGATATGTTGGTTATTGCATTGCCGAAACGGTCAATATATATTACCTCCCCTTCAATTGTATTCCTGGAAGGCCTTCCCGGTTCGGGTAGATGGATATTCATAAAATCGTCTATTTCAGCGCCAAAGTGACTAACGGGAATACCCTTTGAGAGCCACCCGGCCACTGGTGCAAAAACGTCCCTGCCATGAAATGTTGCAGAGTCTTTTTTAAGGAAGTAATGCTCGGCAGTTATATGAGTAACACTAAAGGAGTCCTTTTCCTTTTTATATACCATCGAAAAAAGACCATTGTCAGGCCCGACAAAGTAATGGTTCTGTGTCGCCACTATAATCGGCCTCCTCCTTGAACCCACTCCCGGATCAACCACCACTATATGTATTGTCCTGACAGGGAAATACTCATAACTCAGGCCCGTAAGGACGGCTCCTTCCCTTATATTATGTGGTGAGATGTTATGAGTGATATCCACCATTTCAACGTCGGGATTGGTATTAAGGATAACCCCCTTCATTTGTCCCACAAAGGGGTCTTTCGTTCCAAAATCAGAGGTTAGTGTTATTAAAGGTCTTATCGTTCCCATATCAAGCCTCCTTTAATGCTGGAAATGTCTTTGATTCCATAGGTAGTCATATAATCCTTTATCCCTGATAATATATCCATTGTTGCGGCTGGACTTACAAAATTTGCAGTTCCCACTGCCACGGCAGTAGCACCGGCAAGCATATATTCGATTGCATCCTCTCCGTCCATAATCCCGCCCGAACCTATAATCGGAATACCGACTGCCCTGAAGACCTCCCAAACCATCCTTATCCCTATGGGCTTGATAGCAGGACCCGACAGCCCCCCTGTAATATTTGCCAGCTTCGGTCTTCTCGTCTTTATGTCAATAGCCATCCCTGAAACCGTATTTATCAGAGATACTGCATCAGCCCCTGCATCCTCTGCAACCCTTGCCATGAGTGCAATATCCGTCACATTCGGTGAGAGTTTAACTATAAGCGTAAG
>QIJG01000270.1 GCA_003232715.1 Nitrospirota bacterium | reverse complement strand
TGAAAGTAGGTGATGTCATTGAAGTAAAAGAGGCAAGGCGGGGTATTCCTTTGATTGAGGAGAGTCTTTCAAAAGTTGAACACAGGGGATTGCCTGAGTGGCTTGAACTGGATGCCGATAACTTCAGGGGTAAACTGATCAGCATACCCTCAAGAGAAGCAATAGGTCTTGATGTTAAAGAAAACCTGATTGTAGAGTTATATTCAAAATAAAACCTGTATTTAAGATAAATACGATAATTTGAAAACACGAAAATACGAGAGCACGTTTATGTTTCCGTATAACGTATCACGTATAACGAAAAGGGAGGCCCAATGAGCTTGAAGATAAGAGGCTTTCAGTTTCCTGAGAAGATAGCCTTCGACGAAGACACCCTTACCAATACATACGGTAAGCTTATAGCAGAACCATTAGAGCGTGGGTATGGGACTACCCTTGGTAATTCACTGCGGAGAGTTCTGCTTTCCTCTATTGAGGGGGCGGCGATTACTCAGGTGAGGATACCGGGAGTTCTGCATGAATTTTCCACAATTAAAGGTGTTAAGGAAGACATGGTTGACGTTATACTCAACCTCAAGAAGATCAGGTTTAAGCTGTATGGTGACGGTAAGAAGGTTGCAAGGATAGAGGTTACAGGACCTAAGGATGTTACAGGTGCCGACATTCAATGTGAGGCAAATCTTGAAGTTCTCACCACTGACTTCCCTGTTGCTACAGTTGACAGGAATGCAGAGTTTCATGCTGAACTCTATGTATCCAAAGGAAAGGGTTATGTCTTTTCAGAGATGAATAAGGAGAAGGAGCAGCCTGTAGATATCATAGCTATCGATAGTGTTTACAGTCCTGTCAGGAAAGTGAATTTCCGGGTTGAAAAAGCAAGAGTTGGCAGGGAAACGGATTATGACAGACTCGTGCTTGAGCTCTGGACGGACGGAAGTCTCACTCCGAAGAATGCCATAACCAGGGCTTCAAGTGTACTTATTGACCATCTTGACCTCTTTATTTTTGACGAGTCGGAAGAGACATCCGAGGAGGTATCGCTTGATGCGCTTGATGTGTATGATGTAGGCAGTTCTGACTTTAACAGGAACCTCCTGAGGCCCGTGGATGAACTTGAACTCTCCGTGAGGTCTTACAATTGTCTTAAGAATGCCAACATAAGGACCATAGCCGACCTGGTGCAGAGGACTGATCTGGAGATGCTAAAGACAAAGAATTTCGGTAGAAAATCACTTAATGAAATCAAGGAAATCCTCAGAACTATGGGACTTAACTTTGGAATGAAGATCGATCCCGAAGTGTTGGAAGAGTATCATTCAGAGGGAGGTACGGTAAAAGATGCGTCACAGAGTTCATAAAAAAAATTTCGGTAGAAATACAAACCAGAGGAAGGCCCTCTTCAGAAACCTGATGATCAATCTCTTTATGCATGAACGTATTGAGACCACAGTAACCAAGGCCAAGGTAATAAAGTCGCTTGCGGAAAAAGTGGTCACCCTTGGCAAGAAGGGAGACCTTCATTCAAAGAGGACGGCACTGTCATATGTGCCCAACAGGGCTGCGATTGCAAAGTTGTTCAGTGAGATAGCCCCGCGGTTCAGTAAAAGGAACGGCGGCTATCTAAGAGTTGTTAAGACAAGAACGAGGCTTAAGGATCAGGCGTCGCTGGCAGTGCTTGAATTTGTAGATTATGAAGAGAGTCGAGTCGCACAAAAGACGACAAAAGAAGGTAAGAAGTCATGAGTGGTTTGCTTTTAACCCTTGGAATTATTATTGCGATATGGATTCTGCTTCAGACCGTGCTGCCAAAAATCGGATTGCCTACCTGAGCACCCGATACCAGGGAGACGTGTTCTCCTTCTTCCAGCCCTTCTAAAGAGAGCAAAGAGAAGGTGGATAAGGAAGTATAAGATTCAGAAGTACCTGTTAATTTTGTGCTGCGGTTACCGGTATTTCGTCCTACTTCTTTTTCTTAAGGCCGTATTTTTGGGAGATTCTTAGCAGGATATTCTCTGAAGACCCAAAAATAGATTTTTTACTCTTTTCCGTTTTAGGTATTCCCTCAAGAGCCCTTTCATTTGAAGGTGAGAGTTCAAGAGCCCTTTTAAATGAGTTCTGCGCCCTTGCTTTAAAGCCAAGCATCAGAAAAACATGACCGAGTTCAGCAACATAATCGGCTTTTCGTGGATTAAGCTTAACGGCTTCGTTAAAAGTCTTTGCTGCTTCCTTGAACCTGCTCAGTTTGCTAAGGGCAAGGCCGTGATAGTAGTGATAACTTGCTGTGGAGTTGTCAAAATAGATTGCCTGAGCAAAGAGGGTTGCTGCATCAGAGTAATTTCTCATCATCAGCAATGTCCTTCCCTGATTAAACCTCGCTTTAGCCATTTCAGCCTTTGAAGGCGGCTTTGCAGATTTGACAGGCAGAGAGCTGTCGTATTCCCTCCTCTTTGCCTCATTGGAAAGGGTTTCATATGCCTCTGTAGCGTAAGAAAATATCCTGTTTATTTTTTCCTTAATATCGTCTGACGGCAGGGAAAAAAATCTGTCCGGATGAAACTCTTTTGCTACCCTGTAATATGCCTCCCTTATCTCCTCTTCTGAGACCCCTTCATTTGTGCCCAGGATTCCATAATATCCGAGGGTCTTATAGTTGTTGTTCATATCTTCTATCTTTTCCATTAGTTCGTTATTTATCTCCAGCCCCTTGGCTGAGGGGACCGAACCTTCTGTTAATTCTATGGCTCCAATATTCAAAAGGGCGTGTATGGTCTTGAAGGTCTCCATGTCACTGGTTTGAGCGAGTGACAGTATCTCTTTTATTGTGTGTTTGCCGTCTAAATAAGAGAGGATCCTCCTGTCCGTGTCACTCATGGAAAGGTTTTGAACGAGTTCCTCCGGGTCCATGGATAGACTCAGTTCAATATCCAGGGGGGGGCACTCCTCTTTTAAATACAGGAGGTCATTGACCTTTTTATACCCATGATACAGGAGATTGGTGGCGTTGATCCTGAGGGGTATTGACTCATCTGCATCAAGGGGACCCTCCTGGAATTCAAATGTGGCATCTGTAACGTTAAAGCTGCTCAGGATAATCATCTCGACCTGATTTTTTAATGCCCGGACGAATTCCTGTGGGGACAGGTACCCAAGTTCAGCGAGGGTTGTGCTCTGATTTTTTCCTGTTTGCTCTGATATTTCAACGGTTTTTTTAAACTGATCAACGGTAATCTTGCCGACCGTTAAGAGGGCCTTTGCAAGGCTCTCTTTTGGCTGGTTCGAGGAAGCAAAGATCAAATCTCCATTTTTGATATAAATCTTTTTTTGTATTGAATCATTATGGATTTCGAGGGTTCCTGTGCTTGTGGTTTTCTGAAGTCCCTTTAGTATATCCGGCAGTCTGAAATCCTTTAAAGAACCTCTGAGGTTATCAACTCTCCTGATGCCGATATGCAAATCAGGGACCACCTTTTTTGCCCATACAACTTCACCAAGAAACTCTATTCCAAGTTCGTGACTTTTTATGTTGACCGTGGTGCCTGATACGATAGAGGAGGCATTTTTGACAACGGCGCAAAATAATCAATTACTCTGCCTTTATATGCTCCGGTATTGGCCTTAAGTATTAGCTCGGCCTCTTTCTTGTATCTTTTAAAGTTCCTTTTGTCCTTGTTATCCATCAGGATTTAATCTCCATTTTCATGAGGGATGGCCTTTTCATCAAAACTCTTATCAAGGGAAATATCTTTCATATTGCATCTATTGAAACTACATAATTATATTGTATCATATTATGAGGAAAAGTTATAGTAAAAATGCAGGAGTGCATTGTAGCGATGCCTTATGACGGAAATGAGTTGAGCAAGGAACAGTGGTTAGTATCCCTGTTTGGAGAACTTCCCTATACGTCTTAACTTTTTGTATCTCTCTTCAATGAGCTTTTCGATGTTTTTGCCTCTGAGTTCTTCAATTGTATTAAGAATGGTCTCTTTTATTCTTTCAGCGGCGCCCTTGGGGTCTCTATGGATACCGCCGGGTGGTTCGGGTATAATATCATCAATAATCCTGAAACTCAAAAGGTCCTGTGCCGTAAGTTTCAGTGCTTTGGCGGCCCTTGAGAACTCCCCCGTGTCAAGATCGCCGTTTTTTCTCCAGAGTATTGCAGCACACCCTTCCGGTGATATTACCGAGTAAACAGAGTGTTCAAACATGTAGAGCCTGTCGGCCACGGAGATGGCAAGGGCTCCGCCACTGCCACCCTCACCGATAACAATTGAGATTACAGGGATCCTCAGTCTTGACATCTCCATGAGATTTACCGCTATTGCCTCAGCCTGTCCCCGCTCCTCAGCGCCAATCCCCGGGAATGCCCCTGGAGTATCTACGAAAGTCAGCAGGGGTTTGTTAAAGCGCTCTGCAAACTTCATCAGTCTGAGGGCCTTTCTGTAACCCTCGGGTTGGGGCTGGCCGAAGTTTCTATTAATCCTCTCCTTTGTCCCTCTGCCCTTCTGGTGGCCGATAATCATAATGCTTGTTCCTCCGATACTGCCGAGACCGCCGACAATGGCCGGGTCATCATAAAATCATCTGTCAGCATATTTATGTAATCAAGGGTATAGGGCCTGTCGGGATGTCTTGCGATCTGTGTCTTCTGCCACGGGGTGAGTCTTGAGAATATATCATCCCTCATCTCCCCGGCCTTTTGTTCAAGTTTTTCAAGTTCGCCGGTTATGTTGAGGTCCTCTCCGTTACTGAGGCGCTTGAGCTCTTCGATTTTTAGTTCAAGCTCCTGGATGGGCTTTTCAAAGTCAAGATAGCATCGTATCATTTACGGCTTCTCCTGAAGGAGTGATTATTGTTGGCATAGTGCGTTTCTTTATGCCCGTTCAGCCGGAGGAGTTTTACTGTTCCAGTACCTGTAATGCCTTCCAGGGTATCGATAATTTCAACATCAGGTTTTATGTTGTATTCAGTAAGTAGGGTTGTTTCATAATCACCTGCGTTCAGCTTTATATATACAGGACAATTACCGCTGTGTTTATATAACAAATCCTTGATCTCCGTCAGTGCAC
>QIJG01000323.1 GCA_003232715.1 Nitrospirota bacterium | reverse complement strand
GCAACAAGATCCTCTTGTGAGGGTTTTGTGTAGATAACGTACCAGTTTGTGGGTTCATGAATATCGGATGTACTCATATGCTATACCCTATTTTATATTATTCCACACACTAAATTCAAAGAAAAAACAAAAAGAACTTTATTGTTTTCTGACGGCCTTGGCAATCAGTTCCGATGCCTTTAAAACATCATCTTCCGTGGTATCCTTGCCGGTGCTTATCCTGACGGCTGATAAGGCTTCGGAGGGGCTCAGACCCATTGCGAGCAGGACATCCGAGGGGGTACAGGTGCCTGAATGGCAGGCAGATCCTGCTGATATGGCAACCGTATCATTAAGGGAGTTTACAAGGTCTGCTCCAACAATACCCTTTATTGAGATATTCAGTGTGTTTGGCAGTTTCCGGGCGGTTTTTCCATTGAGTTTTATCTCCGGTATCAGATCAAGTAGCTTCCGGTAGAGCATGCCGGTAACCCTCTCTGTATGTTCAACCCGTTGTGTCATATCTCTCTTTGCAATTTCCGATGCCTTGCCGAATCCGGCAATTGCAGGGATATTCTCTGTTCCGGGCCTGAGTCCTCTCTCATGTCCCGCCCCATACATTATGGGGTGCAGCCTTGTGCCCTTCCTTAGATAGAGCGCCCCTATGCCTTTCGGGCCATAGAACTTATGGGATACAATGGTGGCCATGTCGCAGCCGAGGGCCTTGATATTCAGGGGTGCTTTCCCTACAGACTGGGCGGCATCCGTATGAAAGACTATGCCCCTGTCTTTCAGTATTGCAGCAATCTCTTTAATCGGCTGAATGACACCGGTTTCATTATTTGAGTGCATTATCGTTACAAGGATGGTATCAGACCGTAGCTCGTTTAAAATATCTTCAGGTTTTACTGCCCCGTTATGGTCAGTGCCCACGAGTGTAACCCCATATCCCTGTTTTTCTATATATTTTAGGGGGTTTGTGACAGAGGGATGCTCTATCCGTGAGGAGATTATGTGTCCCTTTCCAAAGGACTGCACAAAACCGATGATCGCGAAATTATTTGATTCTGTGCCGCCGGAGGTAAAGATTATCTCTTCCGGGCTTGCCCCTATGAGTTCTGCTACTGCGGTCCTTGCACCTTCAAGAAGCTCGTGTGCCTCTTTGCCGGCTATATGAGAGCTTGAGGCATTGCCGAATACATTTAAGGCATCACAGATGGCATCCCGTATTTCTATATCAACGGGGGTTGTGGCATTATGGTCAAGGTAAATCATAGCTCTCTGTGTATCACCTTTATTTCAAGGTCAAATGTTGAACGGAGGTATTGAGACAGTTCCTCTGCAATTACCGGAGACCTGTGCTGTCCGCCGGTACAGCCGACGCCGATGGTCAGGGATGAACGGCCCTCTTTAAGATATTCAGTAACCAGGAAATTTATAAGGTCTTTGAGCTTGTCAAGTAGTTTGTTAGTTACAGGATTGTCCAGAACGTACTTCTTTACCGGCTGATCAAGGCCGTTGAGCTCTCTCAGTTCAGCAATAAAGTATGGATTCGGCAGAAACCTTATGTCAAAGAGGATGTCCACTTCCTGAGGTATTCCGAATTTATACCCAAAAGAGATGATGTTAATACCCATGGAGGGCGTTTGGTCTCCACCAAAGGCCTCCATAATAAAGGACCTTAGCTGGTGTGGGGTGTATGATGATGTATCAATAACCCTGTTTGCGAGTTTCCTCAGGTCTGAGAGATATTCGGCCTCTAATTTCAGGGCGTCCCGGATGTCTCCGCCGGAGGTTTCAGCCAAGGGGTGGGGCCGCCTTGTCTCTTTAAACCGC
This sequence comes from Nitrospirota bacterium, assembly GCA_003232715.1. Taxonomy (GTDB): domain Bacteria; phylum Nitrospirota; class Thermodesulfovibrionia; order Thermodesulfovibrionales; family JdFR-85; genus BMS3Bbin07. The sequence goes on along the minus strand of QIJG01000323.1, from coordinate 3,132 downwards.
CTTAAGAGAACAGACCTTTCAGCCTCAAGGAAGACAACCTCTGCATCATAATCTTTCCTGAGAGAGTTAATAGACTCCTCTACGCCGTCAACAAAGCTCTTCTCCCTGACGTCAACGCTGATTGCCACTTTTTTTATATTGTTTTCCGACGTGGAGAGATTGATGAAATTCTTAAGCAATTGAGGCGGAAAATTATCTATGCAGAAAAAGCCGACATCTTCAAGGGCCCTCAGCGCTACTGTTTTACCGGCACCTGAGAGCCCTGTAATAACGACTATTCTGATGGGTGCATCATGCTGGTTCAATTAACCCGAAATCTCCATCTTTCATTCTGTAAAGGACATTGATACTGCCGCTATCTGCACTGGCGAATACAAAAAAATCCTTGCCAAGGAGTTCCATCTGCATGGCAGCCTCTTCAGGGCTCATTGGCTTTGTGGCAAATTTATTTCTCTGTATTATCCTGATTTCCGGATATGTGTCTGTTTCTTCAGACGGGGGGGGCGGCTGTGTACGGTTTTCCTTGCGCTGGGTGATCAGTTTTTCCTTGTACTTCTTTGTCTGACGTTCCAGTTTCTCAACCACTTCATCAATAGAGGAGTATATTTCACCTGTTACTCCCTCTGCCTGGATCGTAATTCCGTTGGCTTTAAGCAGTATCTCTGCCTTGTGTCTGTATTTTTCTACTGAGAGAGTTACTACGGCCTCTGTTATGGAAGAGAGGTATTTGTCAAATTTTCTTACTTTGCTTTCTGCATAATCTCTGATGGCAGGTGTGATATCGAGATGACGGCCGTTGATGATAATGTTCATGTTATAACCTCCTTGTTTAGTGTAAGTGTTAGTGATAGTGTCAGAGAACATTATTAAGTAATGAAGCAATGTAAATTTCCGAGTCCTTTTGCCGACACTTATCACTGACCCTGACACTTTTTTTATATTTCAACCCTTCTTCTCCTGGAATTTGGCGGGATCCTGAGTTCTTCCCTGTATTTTGCTATGGTCCTCCTGGCTATGGTTATGTTCTGTTGATTCAGAAAATCGGCTATCTTCTGGTCGCTGAAGGGTTTTTTGGGATTCTCTTCGGAGATTATCTTCTTTATCTGCTCCTTTACCAGGGTGGACGAGATATCTTCGTTCTTCCCCTGAAGTGAGCTGCTGAAGAAAAATCTGAAACTGAAAATCCCATGCGGACAGGCAAGATATTTGCTGGATGTAACCCTGCTGACGGTACTTTCGTGCATACTGATATCTGTGGCTACATCCCTTAAATTGAGCGGTTTAATATGGCGTGGACCGGAGTCGAAGAAGTCTTTCTGAAAGTGGAGGATACTCTTTGTCACCTTGTAGATGGTCTTGTTCCTCTGATCAAGACTCTTTATAAGCCAGAGGGCGGAACGGAGTTTTTCCTCAAGGAACTGCTTCTCATCCTTTGTCAGGGAAGCCTTGTTCATAAGGAGCTTTCTGTATTGATTGTTCAGCCTGAGCCTTGGAAGTCCCTCATCATTGAGGATAATCTGGTATTCACCGTCTGTTTTCTCAATATATACATCCGGGATTACATAATTTGTCTCATGAGATGAAAAATTTCTTGCAGGTTTCGGATCGAGTTCTTCAATGATTTTTACGGCTATCATTATATCTTCATAGGCTGCATCGTACTGTTTTGCAATAGCCTTATACTTCTTTTTCTCAAGCTCTCCAATGTTGTTCTGCACTATCTTTTCAACCAGTGTGCCGGCAAGTCTAAGCATCTTTATCTTGAGATTTCTTGCGCCTATCCCCGGCGGGTCCAGTTCCTGAACAAGTCCTATTGCCTTTCTTACCTGCTCTACCGGGACTTTGCAAATATCTGCCAGCTCTTCATCCGGAATACTCAGGTAGCCGTTGTCATCAATGTTACCAATGATTGCCTCCCCGATAGTCTGAAGCTTTTCATCGCTTGTATTCAACCGGAGTTGCCAGTTGAGCTGTTCGTAGAGGTTTGGCGATGAACTGACAAACTGTTCAAATGATGTCGGCGCTTCCGTTCCGGGTGTGAAATATCCGAGGTCTCTTCCATCACTGCTTCTTTCATCAAAGTAATCATCTGCCCTGAAGGTCATGAGGTTTTCAAGGGGCGCCAGCAGGTCTTCTTCAGGTGTTGATTCAGGGAGTTCAGCCTCCTCGTTTTTTTGTTCTTCCTGTGTCTGTTCTTCCTGCACCTGCTCTTCCTGGAGCTCCTCAAGGAACGGGTTTTCGGTGAGCTCCTGATTCAGGGCCTGCGTTAGCTCCAGCTGTGGCAGCTGCAGGAGTTTGATGGCCTGCTGAAGCTGAGGCGTCAGGACGAGTTTTTGCGATAATTTTATTTCAAGTCTGGTTTCAAGTGCCATTATAAGGTAAACTCCTCTCCAAGATAGGCCGACCTTACCTCAGGGTTATTTATTAGTTTATCTGGTTCACCTATATGCCCTGTCGGTTATGGACAGTGTGTCTCTCACGTTATGGTCGGTCAGGAGTATGCCTATCCCCTTATCTTTAAGATACCTCAATGTATTTTTTAATTCAAGTATGGCTATAGGGTCAATGCCTGCAAAGGGTTCATCGAAGAGGATAAAAGTCGGTTTTGTGGCAAGGGTGCGTGCAATCTCGGTCCTCCTCCTCTCACCGCCTGAGAGGTGTATCCCCTTTCTCTCAGAAAAATCTCTCAGCTGAAACTCTTCAAGAAGTTTTAACAGTTCTTCCTCTATCTCCGTCTTGTTGTATCCCTTTATCTCCAGGATGGCCCGTATATTGTCCCTTACCGTAAGGCGTCTGAAGATAGAGGGTTCCTGGGGAAGATAGCTGATTCCCATTCTTGCGCGTTGATACATGGGAAGACTGCTTATATCCGTTTCATCAAGAAATATCTCTCCGCTGTCGGCCTTCACCATACCGACTATCATGTAAAAGGTGGTTGTCTTTCCTGCCCCGTTGGGACCGAGGAGACCGACTATCTCTCCGGTCTTTACAGAGATATCAAGGCCTTTTACAGCGGCTTTCCCCTTATAAGCTTTCTTCAATCCTTTGGATAATAGTTTATGGGCCATTTTGTTTTTTTATTATTACGCGGCTGTTTTCAACTTCCGAGCGGTCACTTGCAATATAATAAAC
>QIJG01000209.1 GCA_003232715.1 Nitrospirota bacterium | reverse complement strand
TCCTCTCCTTCCTTTCCCTCTTGGGGATACCGTAGAACCGTCCATAGATGTCCATATTCTCGTAGCCGGTCAGGTCAAGATCACTTGTCATAGCCTGAGGAACGACCCCGATCTGCCGTCTCACCATATCGGGTTTTTTCATCACATCGCAGTTTGCTACCATAGCCGTACCGCTTGTGGGCTTGATGAGAGTTGTAAGCATCCTGACGAGGGTTGTCTTTCCGGCCCCATTTGGCCCGAGAAACCCGAAGATCTCACCCTCGAACACATCGAAACTCACATTATCCACAGCGGTAATCTGCCCGTATTCCGGTGACCTCAACCGCCTTTTTTACCTGAACCATTTTGTATCCTTTCAGGTATCTCTACCTCAACCGTCATCCCGGGCTTCAACAGCCCGACCGGGTCTTCCAAGGCAACCTTGACCCTGAATGTCTTTATATCCTGCCTGCCCCGGCTAACGTCCCTCTGTGTTGCAAACCCGGCATATATGCCTATTTCTGAAATCTTTCCCTTAAATACTCTGCCGGGGATGTCTTCAGTCCTGACCGCTGCAGGGCCGTTGAGTTTAATATCCCCGATCCTGGTCTCTTCCAGATCAATCCTGGCATAGAGATTTTGCAGGTTAACTATTGTCAAAACCGTTATCCCCGGAGTTACTGTCTCGCCTTTTTCCAGCGCCTTGAAGACAACTGTTCCGGACAAGGGACTCTTTATAGTCGTGTAAGAGAGCCTGGCCCGGGTATATGCCAGATTTGCTTCAGACTGCCTGACGGCTGCCCACGCAGCGTCAAGACGGTTCTCAGCAGTCTTTAACTGTGCTTCAGCAGCGTTCTTCCGTGAATATGATACTGCAAGCCTTGCCTCTGAAGATTTATAGTTTGCAACAGCCGTCTTATATGTGGTCATAGCCGCATCCAGAGATTCTTTTGATATAACTTTCCCTGTATAGAGAGCACTTGCCCTGTCCATCTGTCTTTTCGCCTCTTCCATACGGGCCATGGCCCCTTTCATGTCGGCTTCGGAGCTTTTAATATCCGCAACTGCACTTGCAATATCAGCCTTTGAACTTTTGATCGCAGACCGTAATACCATGGCGTCGGCTTTTGCCTTCTCAACGCCCGCCTTTGCCTGCTCTACCAATGCCCTGAGGTCCTTATTTACAAGCCTGAGGACAACGTCTCCCTCTCTTACAGCGTCACCTTCACTACAGCATATGTACGAAATTATGCCCGGCACCTCTGTTGAAATGTTGGTCTCAACACCTTCAATGATTCCGGCTGTTGTAATGTATCCGGGGCTCTTCCCCCTCCTTGAAAACGAAAGTACCAGGAGGGCGGCCACTGCAATAATGATAATAATGATAATGGCAAAAAAAAGCGTCCGTCTCTTCATTTATCAATCCCCTGTGATATCATTGTCGGTCATATCTCCATATCCGGCTTCTATTATAATAGTATTCTATTCTCTCCGGCAAACCCCGTGTAACTTATCTCCCCCCAACAGCTTTTACAAGACTTGCCTCTGCAACCCTGCAACCCTGCAACCCTGCAACCCTGCAACCCTGCAACCCTGCAATCATAAAGAGCATCAATATAGGCCGAGACTGTGAGGTATTGAAAATTTAATCAAATTAATTCAAAGTTTTTTTTAATAAATAAGATACACTTTCCAAATATCAGTCAAGGAATTGACACTTCAGCCTCCTCTATCAGGCATGATGACGCACATAATGAAGATTCTTCCGGGATCAAGGAAGTTATTTTCTGCCGGATTAAGGCTGCCATAAAAGCGAAACAACGGGAAGATGCCGATTCAAAAGATATAACCAAAGACAACCACAGATCAACTGTGAAGAGGATATCCACTGGGCAAAAGCTGAAAAAAGGCTATTGTCGCGACGGCATGCATCATATGTATGTGATAAGGATAAGATAACATTAAAATTTGACTTCATTGGTAAGAAATTTTACTACCCATGTTTTTATTCACATTCAACAAGATAATGGCATAATCCTTGCTTAAAAAATATAAATGCAATATTTTAAGTCGATGTTTTCATCATCATTGTTATTAATCAGGAGGGTCTTTAATGAGTAAGCTACGGATAGGGTTTGTTCAGGTCACAAACAGTGTGGATGTTCACTGGTTTAAGCCCCTTGCCTTTGGATATCTCAAATCATATCTTGTGAATAATGTTAATTTTACGGTTGAAATGGATTTTATTAAACCAACGGCAACGGAGATTGATAAATACGACATTATCGCTATTTCCTCAACTTCACAGGACTATGGCAGGGCACTTGAGATTGCATCAAGGATAAAAAGGGTAACCCCGGAAGTTTTAATTATTATAGGCGGCCACCATGTGACTTATCTTCCCGAAACCATGAGCGAGGACTTTGATATCGGTGTAATGGGAGAAGGGGAAGAAATCTTTCTGGAACTCATTAAGCTGATAAAAAAGAAGAAGAAATGCTTAACTCCGGATGATTTGAAAGATATAGAGGGGATAGTCTACCGGGATAATGGACAAATTGTCATGACCAAAAGGAGGCATCTGATCAACCCACTTGACAGGATTCCCCATCCTGAGCGCTTTCCGGATGGAACCCAGTATATCTTCACTTCCAGAGGATGTCCTTACAAGTGTGCCTTCTGCAGTAGTTCTGCATTCTGGGACAAAACTCGAATGTTCAGCGCTGAATATGTCGTGGATGAGATAGAAGAGATTGTCGGCATATTCCCGGATATAAACCATATCATAGTTGAGGATGATCTTTTTGTGATAAGCCTATCCAGATTCAAACGGATATGTGAATTGCTTGAGCAGAGAGGACTTTCAGATAAGCTTAATTTTTCCTTTTCCGTCAGGGCTAACCTTATCACTGATGAGTTTTGTAAAACCATAAAACGACTAAAGATTCAGTCTGTCTGTTTTGGCGCTGAATCAGCTTCTGACAGGATTCTTGGAATACTGGGGAAAAAGACTACATCGGATCAAAATCAGAAAGCGCTCGATCTTCTCCATAAACACGACATACCCTGTGTCTGTTCCTTTATTATCGGTGTTCCCACAGAGACGGTGGAAGAGGTGAAAGCCACCTATGAATTTATTGTAAACAACCTTCTTGATGATAAACTCGGATCAGGTTGTCCTGTAAATATTCTTATGCCGATGCCTGGTACAAAGATGTGGGAATTTGCAGTGAAAAACGGTCATGTAAAACTAAGCGGTTTCAGCTGGGACAACCTATCTATATTTGCCTCGTACAGACACTCAAAAATAGAGTCTTTTAAGGAGTGGTCAGAACTCAGAAAAAGGAATAATTCACTATATCTTAACGAAGAAACAATACCTGAGGAAGCGCTCTATGAGATAATGAGCGATTATGAAGAAACGATAAAAAAGATCGAAAGGGAGAAACTGAAGAACGAGGAGTTAAAAAATACCCTTCAACAAATGGAGGCAAGCATAAAGGGAATGTTGATGGTAACAAATAAATTCAGAGACATCCTTCCAATTATTGAGGATATATCAAAGAATATCCTGCAAGAAGGTGGCTCTACAGAGTTGCTTAACAAGACAGGCGAGTTATGTTATCACCTGAGAATTAACGAGAGGGCATTTCAATTATTTAGAAAGGCATTGAATAGCGACTCCGGAAAAGACGAAATATGGAACAACCTGGGGGTTATATATCTTGAAAAAAAAGATATCGATCGGGCAAGGGAGTGTTTCAGTAAGTCTTTAGAGATAAACCCTGGAAACAATGAAGCCAGACATAACAGTCTTCAGATATTGAGCGCCTTATATGAACCCGTTGATGCAGAGAGGTTAAATAAAAAGAGCTCAAGCAGGAGTTAGGGAGGAGGTGGATCTGGACACGCCGACAAGGCTTATAGTGTGTTTTCTGATAGGGGATCGTACGTTGGAAGAAGCGCGTTGTTTTTTAAAGGATTTAATCGGAAGAACCCGGGACAAGCCCTTGTTTGTCTCAATTGAAAAGAAGTTGCAAGAATTGCCGGGTAACACGATCAACACCTCCTTTGTGGAAAGATCAAACCTTAACTGGAGGTTGTGGGATGCCCACTTGACGCGGAAAGGACTTACCTTTG
>QIJG01000138.1 GCA_003232715.1 Nitrospirota bacterium | reverse complement strand
TGTATGGTCTGTGGGGAGTTGCTTGTATATCGGGTCAGGGTTGAGGAAGTGAAATGTGTCTATTGCGGCAGGATTGATCAGGGACATATCTTGTGTCCCCAGGGTCACTACATCTGTGATACTTGTCATAACCAGGATGCAATGCGGATCATTGAAAATACCATCTTCACAACTATGTCATCAAACCCCTTCGAGATATCGGAGCTGGTAATGAGCTTTTCAGGACTCCCCATGCTTGGCTGCCAGCATGCATATATTGCGGGCGGGGCGCTCATGGCGGCAATCAAAAATATGAATCCCCTTATTTGTAAATGGCGGCAAGGGGAGATTACCAATGATGACATAAAGGAGATATTTGAACGGACAAGAAAGCAGGCACATGGCGGGTATTGCGGTCTAACGGGTATATGTGGTATTGCCCCTGCCGTCGGGGCATGTTTTGCAGTGCTTACCGGTTCAAGGTGCGGCAGGGATGAAGAGCAGAGGATAACAATGGAGGCGGTAACAAGAGTTACAAGGGCAATCACGGATATTACAGGGCCGAGTTGTTGCAAGGCGTATGTGAGGACTTCCCTTGAGACGGCTGTGAGGTATCTCAGGAAAAACGCCGGGATTGAATTGCCTTCGAGCGGAAAGATACATTGTACTTACAGTAATAAACATCCCCATGGTTGCAGAGAAATTAAATGTCCCTATTTTAACGGAGGCATTTCCGGCAACCCTGGTAAAGAAAACCAAATCTGAAAAAGTATGATTATCGCATCCCGTTATTTGACAATTATAGAAGGACCTGTAGTAATATATACAGTATAATTGCAAGAGCAGCAAAGATAAGAAATGGCGAGCACCAATTATAGAATAAAATCAAATTAACAATATGGCTACACTATGGATCAGGAACTCGTTGCTGTTATCCTGCCTAATGGCACAATCCAGATGGAATGGGTTGTGTCCCGGGATAAAATCAATAAAAGTACACGCATATTACAAAAGGAAATCTTTAAACGGTTTCAGGAGGACCCTTCCTCCTGCATGCTCTTTCTGGGCTTTTGCGACCAGACAGTGCTATTATCTCCTTCGCTTGGCTTTCTGAGAGACTTTTCTCATCTCTTTGCTCAAAAGTTCAGCCATACCCCTGACCTTGAACTTATCCGCAACAAGGTCATTGTTCCCCTTAAAAAGAATGAAGTAATAGAGACCCTGAGCAGAGCCCCGTTCATGACCGGCGGGGAATACCTTAATGAGGATATTCTCAAGGCATTATGGACAGGATTAAACTCCAGGGTTCAAGAGGAAATAAAAAAACATAAAGGTTCAGTCGAGAGTTTCATCAAAAATTACAGCCCTGATATCCATCTTGTCGGCCGGGTCTATTTCCATCTTGTGGAAAACAAAGAAAGTGAGGAATTCCCCTTTGCCTTTCTTGCAACATACTCAACGGACCTTAATAAAAAGGGGAAATCCAAACACCTCCCGCTCAGATACGCTTTACAGGAGTATGGCCAGGCTGAATCCGGTCAATACAACCGGAAACTCCTGGATCTTCTTGCCACTGTCCATTTAGTCGCCAGGGAAAGCCGTCTCGTCGCCGGGCTGCTGGATTCCGGAGAGATTTTTCATCCCCTGTCCTGGTCTTCAAAGGAAGCGTTTCAATTCCTCAAGGAGATTGCCTTTTATGAAAGCTGCGGGGTTTTATGCCGGATCCCAAACTGGTGGAAAGGGAGGGGGACCCCTCTCAGTGTCAATATAACGGTCGGCAATGCCTCTCCCTCTCATCTCGGTATGGATTCTGTCTTAAATTTTAACGCACAATTACTCCTTGGGGATGTGGTTATCAGTGAGGAAGAAGTACGCAGGATTCTTGCTGAGTCCGAGGGCATGGCCTACATCAAGGGAAAATGGGTTGAGGTGGATCCCAATAAACTTAATCAGCTCCTCAAGGTCTTTGAACAGGCCAAACAGGCTGAATCCGAAGGTTTGACGCTCAGAGATGTCATGAGTATGCAGATGGGGGCCGGGATCCTCTTTGACGATCCCCCGGGAAACAGCCTTGTAGAAGTTTCAAACGGAGAGTGGCTTGCCTCTGTAATTGAAAAGTTGCGGCAGCCTGAGATGATCAAATCCGTCCGCCCCGGTAAAGAGTTTAAGGGTGTTCTGCGGGGGTACCAGCAAGAGGGTCTGAACTGGCTGCATTTCCTGCATTTTCTCCGGTTCGGGGCCTGTCTGGCCGATGACATGGGATTGGGTAAGACCATTCAGGTCCTTGCGTTCTTAACGTTATTGAAGAAAAACAAGGCCGGCTGCAGTCTGCTCATCGTTCCAGCCTCCTTGTTGTCAAACTGGCAAAATGAGATCAAGCGCTTTGCTCCGTCTTTAAAATTCCTTATTGCTCATCCCGGGGTTAATCCCGAAAGCAGGAGAATACTTAAAGAGGATACTTTCGGTAATAAGTACGATCTTGTAATTACGACCTATGCCCTCATCCAGAAATATGACTCCTTAAAATCTTCCGATTGGTATTATGTCATCCTGGACGAGGCCCAGGCCATAAAGAATCCCGGCACAAAGCAGAGCAGGGCGGTTAAGCAATTGAAATCCTTTAACCGGATTATTCTTACCGGAACACCCATAGAAAACAGGCTGTCCGACCTCTGGTCCCTGTATGATTTTATCAATCCCGGTTTGTTGGGCAATATACGCGAATTTGCACAATACACAAAAGGGCTGAGTGACCATCCCGATAAATACGGTCGCTTGAAAGATGTCATCAGCCCCTATCTCCTCAGACGCCTGAAGACCGATAAATCCATTATCTCTGACCTGCCCGACAAGATAGAAATGAAGACCTATTCAGATTTAAGCAAGAAGCAGATTCTTTTATATAAAAAATTAGTTGATGATATCGGCAAAGCGCTGGAGGAATCAGAGGGCATACAACGTAAAGGCATAATACTGTCGTCACTCATGAAGTTTAAACAGATATGTAACCACCCCGGGCAGTATCTTGACAACAAGGACTATAATGAACAGGACAGCGGAAAATTCCTGCGATTAAGGGATCTTTGCGAGACCATATTCGAAAAGAGGGAGAAGGTCCTGATCTTCACACAATTTAAGGAGATCACCACTGCGCTTCATGATTTTCTGCAAACCATCTTTAACCGGGAAGGATTAATTTTACACGGCAGCATCCCTGTCAGTCGGAGAAAAAAGATTATCGAACGGTTTCAAAGCAGGGAATATGTTCCTTTCTTTATCCTGTCAGTGAAGGCCGGTGGTGTAGGGCTTAACCTGACGGAAGCCAATCACGTTATCCACTTTGACAGGTGGTGGAACCCCGCAGTTGAGAACCAGGCAACAGACAGGGTTTTTCGTATCGGGCAGACAAAAAAAGTGATCGTTCACAAGTTTATAACAAAGGGGACTGTGGAAGAGAAAATCGATATGATGCTGGAAGAAAAGAGCGCCTTGTCCGAAAATGTGCTCCGGAGTTCAAACGAAAACTGGATTACGGAAATGGATAATGAAAAGATATTGGATTTATTTAAACTCAGCCTTTAACTAATAAATGTCTCATAATTGAACCGACATCAATCTAAAAATCTCCCCTACCCCCAGAGGGGGATGATCCCTCCCTTTGGCAAAGGGAGGTTGGGAGGGATTTTTTAAATAATATGTCCACACTATTTTGAGACGATTAATAATTGACAAGAGGAGGAATTATTATGTCTTACTGGAGATCTTTTGGCCCTTATGTAACCGTTGCTGAAAAACGTGCAAAGGCAGAGAAAAAAATAAAGGCACTTCGCAGGAAAAACCCGGACATCCAACCGGTTGTCATTGAAGGCAGAACCCTGGCCGGAACATGGTGGGGAAAGTCCTGGAACAGTAATCTGGAATGCTATGCCGATTATTCCAACCGGATTGAACGTGGAAGGAGCTATGTCCGCAATTGTGCAGTACTGGACTTGCAAATAAAACCCGGTCTCGTCGAATCCCTGGTACAGGGTTCTGATTCCAACCCCTATGAAATCCGGATTGAGATAAAGACCCTGAAGAAGAAAACATGGGGAGATATTAAAAAAGCTTGTCAGGGAGAATTTGATTCCCTGCAAGAACTTATGAATGGCAAGTTTCCTGAATCGTTATCAAAGATATTTACCGATACAAAATCAGGCCTCTTCCCTGCACCTAAAGAGATTTCCTTTGATTGCAGTTGCCCTGACTGGGCTGATATGTGCAAACATGTTGCAGCCACGTTATATGGAATCGGGGCCAGGCTGGATTCAGAACCAGCACTGTTCTTTACCCTGAGGGGTGTAGAGGTAAAGGATTTAGTCTCCGGAGCAGTTAAAGACAAGACCAGTGAAATGCTCAAAAAGGCAAGAAAGAAAAGTCCTAAAGTTATGGCTGATTCTGATCTATCGGAGATTTTTGGTATTGATCTTGAGATTGAAGAGACTCCGGCACCAAAGAAGACACGTGCAAAATCAAAATCAAAAACAAAATCAAAAACAAAACCGGCAAAAAAACCTGCAGCAAAAAAGACGAAGCCTGCCGTACGGAAAACCAGAACGACTAAACCCAAAAAGTAGTAAAAAGGGGTCAGGTCTCAACATTCAACATATAACTACAGTCAAATTTCGGTCATCATTTGAGAGTAGTTGATAACGGCAGGAGACTGGAAAGAAAATGCCTGAAGTGGTTACGATAATGAGAAATGTTGAATGTTGAGACCTGACCCCTACCTATATAAAATCCCCTGTTGCCATTGTCGGCGCTTTGTGTTATCTTGTTTATATCTTCATAAAAAACAGTTGTCTTTTGGTGGACTAAAGGGAACTCATGGCCAGGATACTTGCAATTAACGGTTCATACCGTAACAATGGCATTACCGATCAAACTGTCGGGGCCATGGTTCAGGCCGTAGAGACAGCCGGGGCCGAGGTTGATCTTATCCTTCTGCGTGAATACCCTATCGGGTTTTGTCTTAACTGCCGGGTGTGTACCCAGAAACCCGGTGATACTGCATGATGGCATGCAGGCATTGATTGATAAAATTGAGAGGGCGGATGCTTATATTCTTGCCTCACCCACCAACTTTGGCACAGTCACGGCTATCTTTAAACGCTTTATCGAGAGGTTAATTGTTTATGCCTATTGGCCGTGGGAGATGAATAGTCCCAGGCTTCGAAAGGAGAATATGCCAAAGAAAAGAGCGGTACTTCTTTCTTCATGTGCAGCCCCCGGGATTGTCGGGCGCCTGTTTGGTGAAACCCATAAACAACTCAAAATGACTGCAAAAACTACAGGAGCAAGAACGGTTGGTACATTATTTACGGGTTTGATCGGCAAGGAATCTCACCCGAAGTTGCCCGAACGTGTGCACACAAAGATTAATTCCCTGGCTGAAAAACTGGTGCAGGTATGATCGAATGACCTGATAAATTTACATTGGGAGAGGTCTGCACTGTATGTTCGTAATTTTCATCCATACGAAGTATTATAAAAGGGAAAGGCAGTTCCCTCTGACCGTAAGCCGACACATGGTCAGAGGGAACCGATTATTTGCTTGCTATGGCCTGATGGTCACATAGATGTAGCCTCCCGACCTGTAAATAAGTAAAAGTACGTTATCGTCAGGGCCTATCCTGGAGACCACCTTCTTGTAATCGTTTATCTTCTTTATTACCTGCCGGTTTATCTCCTGAATGACATCGTTTCTCTTAAGAATCCCGGAGGCAGGGCTTTCCGCTTCAACATTAGACACAAGAACCCCCCCTACCTTTTCGGGCATATTAAGGCTTGCCCTGAGGTCGGCGGTGAGTTCCTGAACATAGACTCCACGCAGGACATTGTTGTAGCCTTCTTTCACGGCTGCCGTCTCTGTCGCGGGATACTCTCCGAGAGTAACCGTCAGTATCTTTTCCTTGCCATTCCTTGCAATCTTTGTCTGTACGGTCTTTCCCGGGGATGTGCTGGCAACCATATTTCTCAGGGATGTCTCGTCCTTTACCATCTTGCCGTCAAATTCCACAATAAGGTCTCCCCGCTTAAAGCCGGCTTTTTCAGCCGGACTATTCTTTACCACGTCTGTTACAAGGGCACCTTTGTCTTCTTTTATATCAAATGATTTGGCAAGCTCGGGTGTAAGCCCCTGAATTGTTACCCCAAGCCATCCACGGATGACTTTGCCGTATTTGACTATACTCTGCATTACGGCCTTTGCCATATCTGAAGGGATGGCAAACCCGATACCCATATATCCGCCGCTTGTTGAGAATATCGCAGTATTTATACCCACAAGCTCTCCCTGTGAATTTACAAGCGCACCACCTGAGTTGCCGGGATTGATGGCGGCATCGGTCTGGATAAAATCCTCGTAATCGGCAATTCCCACATTGGACCTGCCAACTGCGCTTACTATCCCCATGGTTATGGTCTGGTTCAGGCCAAAGGGGTTTCCAATGGCAAGAACCAGATCTCCCACCCTCAGGATGTCGGAGTCCCCTATCTTGATGGCAGGCAGTTTTTCAGCGTTAATCTTTATCACTGCAAGGTCTGTCTTGGGGTCAGTGCCGATAACCTTGCCCTTGAACTCCCTCTTGTCATAGAGTACCACCTTTATCTTATCTGCATCCTTTATCACATGATTGTTGGTGAGTATGTAGCCATCCTCAGACACTATCACCCCTGAGCCAAGGGCTGAGGATTTGAATTTCCGTTCAGGACCAAAGGACCTGAAATCATTACCGAAGAACCGTTTGGAAAAGGGGTTGTTAAATAAATTGTTGAAGGGGGTGTTTTTTAATGTAACCGTCCTCGTGGTGGATATATTAACAACTGATGGTTTTACCACCTCAGCAACCTCAGAGAGTGACGTGCTCAGCCTGCCAAGGAACTCGGTAGCTTTTTTCGGCACCTTGTTTTGATCTGCAAACGTGAGTTTTTGAACGTTAAGATTTGCCGATATAGTAAGACCGACAACTATACCAATCAATACCAGAAGCAGTGCAATGACCTTGTTTCTTTTTTTCATGTGTTCACCTCCACATCGGTTTTTTTGGTTGACAATAAACCCGTATCCAGTGATAAAAAACCTCAATCATAGGGACTTTCAGGTGTATCCCGGTTGCCACTCCTGTGGCAGAAAGAGTCTCTCATACGTCATCAGTGCAAACCTGTCTGTCATGCCTGCGATAAAATCACAGACCATTCTGTGCCTGTCCATCTTTTTTTCAGCACGGATATTACTGAACCCCGCTTCAATATGGTCAATATGGTCAAGAAAGTGCTCATAAAGGTCACGGATTATCTTTCTTGCCTTTTTAAACTCCCTCTTTATCTGATAACTCTCATAGACGCTGTCAAAAAGGAAGTCCCTGAGAATGTATATTGCAGCGGAAACCGCCACTCCCATATAAATATGGTCATAATCAGTGGCTATTGTCGAATATATCACATCCTTAACCATTGTATCTATACGCTTTGAATATTTGTTTCCTATGGTCTTTACAACTTCAGCAGGTATGTCGGTTCTTTTTATCACTCCTGCCCTGAGGGCATCGTCAAGGTCATGGTTCAGACTTCAAGGGTTTCGGAAAGGCCTGTCCCGTCCTCAGGCATTATTGGTCCCTTTCCTTTTGAGTGGGTTACTATGCCGTTCCTTACCTCATGGGTGAGGTTGAGTCCCCTGCCGTTGTTTTCAAGAAAGTCCACCACCCGGAGGCTCTGTTTATGATGGTCAAACCCCCCTGGATATATATCTCTCAGGACTGCCTCTCCTGCATGCCCAAAAGGCGTGTGTCCGAGGTCATGTCCCAGGGCTATAGCCTCCGTGAGATCCTCATTCAATCTGAGCGCCCTGGAAATAGTACGTGCAATCTGGGAAACCTCAAGCACATGCGTCAACCTTGTCCTGTAATGGTCTCCCTTTGGCGCAAGAAAGACCTGTGTCTTATGTTCTAACCTCCGGAATGACTTTGAATGGATTATTCTGTCCCTGTCACGTTGAAAGCAGGTGCGGACTTCCCCTTCCTTTTCAGACCTTACCCGCCCCTTACTGTCTGTGCTGAGAGCGGCCTTGGGATGAAGGTTTTTTTTCTCAATTGCTTCTGTCTGTCCGCGAATGGTCATTGTATGGATGGTGCCGAAGGGGGGATTCGAACCCCCACAGGTTTCCCCATACGCCCCTCAAGCGCACGTGTCTACCGGTTCCACCACTTCGGCTAACTTATATTATTTATCAGAACGGATATTCTTGTCAACCATACGGTGTATTCGGCAATTCATGGTGAAGGCAAAGGCTATCTTTGTTGCCGTTTAATGGAACTTCATTTGTCCATGTGTTTTCAATAGGTTAAGTGCGCCTCCATCGTGGCAATGAAATAAAGCTCTATGTCTGTCGACAGTTCCTGGCCTGAAAATACCTTTGCGAAATTTATTTCCTCTGTCTTGCGCAGAACCTTATTTAGAGTCTGTGTATAAACTCTAACTGCATGAAGAATAAGGGAAAATGGTATAATTGCAGAGGAAATCAAAAACAAGGAGGGGAGCTT
>QIJG01000013.1 GCA_003232715.1 Nitrospirota bacterium | reverse complement strand
AGAGGATGGTGGAACTACTGAAGCAGGGCCAGTATCAGCCTTTCACGATGGATGAGCAGATTATAGTGCTTTATGCGGGTACGCAGGGTTTTCTCGATGACCTTCCGGTTGAGGCTATAGGTAACTTTGAGCAGGGGCTTCTCAGTTATTTCAGGAGTCAAAAGCCTGAAATAAAAGAGGAGATAATGACTAAAAAAGCCCTTGATGAGGAGCTTAAGAATAAAGTTAATGAGGCAATATCTGCCTTTAAATCAACGTTTCAACCGTAATTAGTTTATCGGTTGCAGGTAACTATAGTAATCTGATACCTGAAACCGAATTAAGGGGAGAGAAATGGCAACCTTAAGAGATATAAAAAGAAGAATAACCTCAATTAAGAGTACGTCCAAGATAACGAAGGCCATGAAGATGGTCTCTGCCTCCAAACTCAGGAGGGCTCAGGAGCGGATGTTTGCCCTGAGACCCTATTCGGATAAGATGAGGGAAGTTCTGCTGTCACTTGCACAGCCGGGAGAGCAGGACAGGCACCCTCTTCTTAAGATAAGGCCGAGAAAGACTGTGGAGGTTTTAATCCTTACAAGTGACAAGGGACTATGTGGTGCCTTTAATACAAATGTCTTAAAGGCAGGGGCAGGCCTTGTCAAAGACCTTAAAAATGAGGGTTTTGAATTAAGCATAAGTACAGTGGGCAGAAAGGCCAGGGATTATTTTAAACGTAGAAATGTTCCGGTAAGACAGATGTGGACCGGATTCTCCGGCAAGATATCATATACCTCAGCTCAGGAAATTGCTGTTGATTTAATAGACAAGTATATTAATGAGACTTTTGATGAGTTGTATCTCATATACAACGAATTCAAGTCTGTTGCTTCCCAGAAGGTTACTAAACTGCGTCTTCTTCCTTTAGGTGAGGTGAAGCATGAAGAGGAAGAAGAGATGAAGGACTTTCTCTTTGAACCCGCTGAGGAAGAGATATTTAACAGGTTGCTGCCAAAGAGTGTTGAGATTCAGCTTTACAGAACCATGTTGGAGTCCCGGGTTTCGGAAGAGGCAGCAAGGATGACGGCTATGGAAAATGCCACACAGAGCGCAGAAGACATGATCGATAGATTGACCCTCGAGTATAATAAGGCGCGTCAGGCAACTATTACCAGGGAACTGATGGATATAGTCGGCGGAGCTGAGGCGATTAAAGATTGATGATTGACGGGATTTACTATTGATGATTGAAACCTTAATTGTTTTCTCTGCGTTGAAGGATTTTTGGATTGACAATTGAACGATTGCACGTAAAACGAGATTATTCATTTTGTGAAAATCATTAATCATCAAAATAGACGATCAATACAGGAGGTATAAAGATGAATAAAGGAAAGGTGGTTCAGGTGATAGGTGCAGTGCTTGACGTGGAATTTGAGGCGGAACTGCCTGCGATACTGAATGCCCTGAAAATAGAGCAACCCGCAGACCCGGAGAAAGGCACCTCGGATATCCGGCTTATCCTTGAGGTGGCATCCCATCTTGGGGACAATACAGTCAGGGCAATTGCTATGGGACCCACGGATGGAGTGGTTCGCGGTATGAGTGTCGCAGATACGGGTCAGCCAATAACTGTTCCTGTAGGTGAGGCAATACTCGGCAGGATAATTAACGTTATCGGTGAGCCTTATGACCAGGCAGGTCCCATTGAGACAGATGAGAGGTGGCCGATTCACAGGTTGGCGCCGGAATTTGATGAGCAGGAGCCGACAACCCAGGTATTTGAAACAGGCGTTAAGGTTTTTGACCTCCTCGTCCCGTTTGTCAGGGGCGGCAAGATGGGTATGTTTGGTGGTGCAGGGGTTGGCAAGACTGTTGTTATCATGGAGATGATTCATAATATCGCTCTTGTTCACGGTGGTGTTTCCGTGTTTGCCGGTGTTGGTGAGAGGACAAGGGAGGGCAATGATCTCTATCTTGAGATGAAGGAATCAGGTGTTATTGACAAGGCAGCCCTTATTTATGGACAGATGAACGAGCCCCCGGGTGCAAGGTTGAGGGTCTCCCTTACAGCACTTACGGCAGCTGAGTATTTCAGAGAGCAGGGACAGGACGTCCTTATCTTTATAGACAATATATTCAGGTATACACTGGCAGGTTCCGAGGTCTCCGCCCTTCTATGCCGTCTGCCGTGGGTTATCAGCCAAACCTTGCTACTGATATGGGGATGCTTCAGGAGAGGATTACGACAACGAAAAAGGGTTCCATTACATCCATGCAGGCTATATATGTCCCTGCCGACGACCTCACAGACCCTGCAGTTGCCACGGCATTTACACATCTTGACGGGACTGTTGTTCTTTCAAGGCAGATTTCCGAACTCGGTATCTATCCTGCAGTTGACCCACTTGATTCTACATCAAGGGCTCTTGACCCAAGGGTTGTTGGGGATGACCACTATAATATCTCACGGGGTGTCCAGATAATTCTGCAGAGGTACAAGGAACTCCAGGATATCATCGCAATCCTTGGTATGGAGGAACTTTCAGAAGATGACAAATTAACGGTTGCCAGGGCAAGAAAGATACAGAGATTCCTCAGCCAGCCATTCCATGTTGCAGAGACATTTACGGGTACCCCCGGGAAGTACGTGAAACTTGAAGATACAATAAAGGGGTTTAATGCTATAATTGACGGTAAATACGATGACATGCCGGAACAGGCATTTTATATGGTTGGGACTATTGAAGAAGTTGAGGAGAAGGCTGTAAAGCTTGGATGGAGCAAGTCCTGATATAAAAACATCTAATGCTTAATGTTTTAGATTAAATTAAAAATTCTAATGACAGAAATGAAAAATGGAGTTTTAAATGGCTGAAAAATTAACTCTTGAGGTGGTATCACCTGATGGTTTGGTCCTGAAAGAAGAGGTTGACGAGGTAGAGGCTACCGGCTCGGAGGGTGAGTTTGGAGTGTTGCCGGGACATGTACCCCTGGTGACTATCCTCAAGATTGGAATGCTTGTGTGCAGAAAGGGGGGAACAGTAAGCTATGTTTTCATTAACTCAGGATATGCAGAGATTAATGAAGACAGGGTTCTGATCCTTGCAGACAGTGCCGAACGTGAAGATAATATAGATGTGGAAAGGGCCAGAAATGCAATGAAGCGCGCTGAGGAGAGGCTGAGAAAGCAGGAAGAGATTGATTTTGTTCGCGCACAGGCTGCACTTGACAGGGCCATAATAAGGGTACAGCTTGCTGAAAAGCAGGGACATCAGAAATCCCTGTAGTTGAAAAAAGGTGAAGATTCATGTTTTAATATTGCTGCCTTTAAACTGACCCGGTGAGGCTGGTAAGGCAGGGGGATTTGAAGATTACTCTGAAAACCGCAATTAATGTATTTAAAACCTTTCTCCTGCAAGCAGGGGGAAAGGTTTTTTTATGCCATGTCAAAAGAACTTCTTGATAGCAAGGATATGGACAGGACCATTACAAGGATGGCTCATGAGATTCTTGAGAAGAGCAGGGGAGTGGAAAGGGTATGTCTTGTGGGTATTCAGAGGGGGGGAGTTTACCTGGCTAAAAGACTTGCCGAGAAGATCAAGTTGATAGAGGGGCGGGATGTGCCTGTTGGCGCACTTGATATTGCCCTGTATAGAGATGACCTGAATATCCGCAAGGAATATCCGGCGGTAAGACAAACAGATATACCTTTTGAGATAACCGGACAGGTGGTTGTACTGGTGGATGATGTGTTATTTACCGGCCGTTCAATAAGGGCGGCAATGGATGCCCTGATGGACATAGGGAGGCCGGCAAGGATTGAACTTGCAGTCCTTATAGACAGAGGACACAGGGAACTGCCTGTACGTGCGGACTTTGTGGGAAGGAATATCCCAACTTCTCATGAAGAAAATGTAGAGGTTGAATTTTTAGAAGATGGAGGTAAAGACAAGGTTGTCCTTAACCAGGAATGAGAAAAACGTTATGGGAAAATAAGAGAATAAAGAATACCCTGAAATTTATAACCTGCTATGGAGTGAAGAAATAAGTGAGTGAGACAGGTCAACAACTCAGGAATAAGGATATTGTAGGCATAAAAGACCTGTCCTGTGATGAGATTGAATTAATTTTAAATACTGCGGTGGGTTTCAGGGATGTCCTGCGGAGAGACATCAAAAAGGTTCCGACTCTCAGGGGAAAGACCGTGGTTAATCTCTTTTTTGAACCCTCAACAAGGACGAGGACTTCTTTTGAGCTTGCAGCCAAAAGGCTCAGTACGGATGTAATAAATTTCTCTGTCTCCGCCAGCTCCATGGTAAAGGGTGAAAGCCTGATCGATACAGCCATGACGATACAGGCCCTCGGCGCTGACATTGTTATTATCAGGCACTCCTCCTCAGGGGTCCCTCACCTCCTTGCGAGACATCTGAATGCATCGGTAATTAATGCAGGTGACGGCATTAATGAGCATCCTACCCAGGCGCTTCTTGATGCCTTCACGATTATGGAGAAATATAGCAGGATAAAGGGGCTTAAAATTGCCATTGTCGGAGATATCCTGCATAGTCGTGTTGCGAAGTCCAATATTTACTGTCTCAGGACCCTGGGTGCGGAAGTCAGACTGATTGGTCCGCCAACCCTGATTCCTGAGGGGCTTATTGATCCGGATATCGAGATATTTCATAGCATGGAGGAAGGACTCAGGGATATTGATGTTGTTATGATGCTGCGTATACAGATGGAGAGGCAGGACCGGGGGTTTTTCCCCACAACAGATGAGTACTTCAGGTTCTGGGGACTGACCCTGGAGCGGCTTTCTCTTGCAAGGCCTGGGGCAATGGTGATGCACCCCGGTCCAATGAACCGCGGTATCGAGATAGTCTCGGCTGTTGCAGACAGTCCGCAATCCGTAATCCTTGAGCAGGTGACAAACGGTATTGCCGCAAGAATGGCAGTGCTTTACCTGCTTTCGGGCAGGAGAGGATGAATCCGGTGGTTCTGAAAGGGACGGATAAGGAGGAGCCTGGATAGATGATGAGAAAAGATTTGAACCTGATAATCAGAAACGGGCATGTAATTGACCCCTCACAAGGGATCGACGGCAAGGGAGCCCTGCTGGTTGAGGGGGGAAAGATAAAGGAAGTCTTTCAGGATTCAGGTTTCGGGATTCAGGCTGACTCAACATATGAGATTATAGATGCCGGTGGTCTCTATGTCCTGCCCGGGCTTGTCGATATGCATGTTCATCTGAGAGAGCCCGGGTATGAATACAAGGAGACCATAAAGACCGGTACTATGGCTGCTGTAAGAGGTGGCTTTACCAGTGTGTGTTGTATGCCGAATACAAAGCCGGTTAATGACAATGAAACGGTTACCGAGTTTATCCTGAGAAAGGCCTATGCTGAGGGTGCATGTTATGTCTATACCATCGGGGCAATTACCAAGGGTCAGAAGGGCGAAGAGCTTGCCGAGATGGGCATGATGAGAGAGGCGGGGTGTGTGGCATTTTCAGATGACGGCCTTCCTGTAATGAATAGTCTCCTGATGAGAAGGGCACTTGAATACTCGAAAGTTTTTGGTGTGACTATAATCTCGCATGCAGAAGACCTGAACCTTTCCTCAGGCGGGGTGATGAATGAAGGTCCTTTATCACTTAGACTTGGACTCAGGGGTATTCCGGTAGAGGCAGAGGTGATAGCGATAAAGCGTGATATAGAGCTTGCAGCACTTACGGGAGGAAGGCTTCATATTGCCCACGTCTCCACTGCCGGGGGTGTCAGGGCCATAAGGGAGGCAAAGAGGGACGGGATAGAAGTTACGGCAGAGCCTGTCCGCATTACTTTACCCTTACAGAGGAAGCAGTACGTGATTACAATACCAATGCAAAGATGAATCCTCCACTGAGGACAGGCAGGGACGTTGAGGCCGTAAAGGAGGGACTCTCTGATGGTACTATTGATGTTATTGCCACCGACCACGCTCCCCACCACATGGATGAAAAACTCTGCGAGTTTGACCGGGCAGCACCCGGGATCTCAGGTCTTGAAACAGCACTGCCGCTATGCCTCGGACTGGTTGAAGAGGGAGTATTGTCCATGAGTGAGCTTGTTAAAAAGA
>QIJG01000032.1 GCA_003232715.1 Nitrospirota bacterium | reverse complement strand
AGGGATTATGCCTCCTCTTTTATTGTAGTCCCCGGCAATGAGGCATCAACAAAAAAGGAGAGCAGTATTGATTGGGCAGCCCTTGCAGGGGACAACGGAACTATCGTCTTCCTTATGGCCGTAAAGAATATAGAGGACGTCTCAGGGAGACTTATTGAGAATGGCAAGGACCCGAATACACCCGTGGCAGTAATACGCTGGGGGACAAGGTCGGAACAGAGAACTATTGTCTCAACCATCAGGGACATCCCCGAGGCGATAAAGAACAGCGAGATAAGGCCTCCGGCTGTGGTTGTCGTGGGAGATGTTGTAAAACTGAGGGATAAACTTAACTGGTTTGAAAAGAAACCGCTTTTTGGTCAGAGAATACTGGTTACACGGGAGCATTCAGATGGGTTTGAACCACTTGAAGGGCTTGGGGCTGAGGTGACGGTATTTCCCACCATCAAGGTGGTACCACCGGAGTCATGGAAAGAGCTTGACGCTGCAATCAGTAAAGTCAGTACCTATAAATGGCTTGTCTTCACAAGTGCAATCGGGGTGAGATTCTTTTTCCAAAGGTTTTTTGACCTCAACCGGGACGTGAGAGACCTCTTTGGGATCAAAATATGCGCTATTGGCTCAAAAACAGCGGATGAGGTCGGAAAATACGGTCTCAGGGTTGACCTTATCCCGAATAGTTTCAGGGCGGAGGGACTTATCAAGGCATTTGGCGGACCTGATGCTTTCAAGGGCTTGAAAATACTGCTGCCGCGTGCAGCGGCGGCAAGGGAAGTCTTTCCTGAGAGAGTAAGAGAGTCCGGGGGAGATATAGACGTTCCGGTCACTTACAGGGCAATAAAACCCGGCAGTCAAGGCAAGCGGATGAAACGGTTCCTCAGAGAAGGAAAGATTACCTTGGCAACCTTCACTTCCGAAGCCACATTTACCAATTTCTGCGAGATGATGGGTGATGAGGCAGGAACTCTGCTGATAAATGTCATAATTGCCGCAATAGGTCCTGTTACTGCAGGGGCTATTGAGAAGGCGGGACTGAAAGTGGATATTATGCCGAAAACTGCTACTGTGGATGCAATGGTTGAAGAGATTATCAGGTACAGTCTTCAGCGCTCCGGTCATACTCATTAATGCATCTCAAAAATATGGCAATGCACAAGGTCCAATTTGACAGGCACCAGGGTGACCGGACTATCACTCCTCTGAGATCTCATCTGAAAACAGAAATGGTTTGTGCATGAGCACACGGTTTCTACCTTCCCTTTTCGCCTGATAGAGGGCCGCATCCGCCAACTGAATCACCTCATGGATTGATCTGCCGTCAGCGGGAAAACTTGCTACGCCACCGCTGATCGAAACAAGACCCAGGGGTTGTTTTTCCCTGTGGGCAAAAGGATTAGCGGCGATTAATTCCCGAACCCTTTCGGCATAAACAAAGGCCTCCTCCTTTGAAATCTCGGGCAGCATGACAATAAATTCCTCTCCCCCATAGCGTGCAACAACTGATGTCTTCCGTGTAAATTTACTCACCAGATCACTAAGCTCTTTCAAAAGCTGATCTCCCTCGGCATGGCCATTAGTGTCATTGTAGTTTTTGAAGTTATCAATATCAAACAGAAAAATCGAGATTGCAATATCCTCCAGAATAGATTTCTCCACAAACTTCTGGACCATATGGAAGAAGTAACGGCGGTTATAGAGCCCGGTCAGCGGATCAACTTCCGCCTCTTTCTTTGCTCCACTCAGAAATTTCTGATTGAACAACGCCACACTTGCAATGTCTGCAATCATCTTTAGCAGGCTCCCTTCGTTACCACTGGGGGTTTTGACCTCCCCGGCACCTATGACACCAAGCAGGCGATTACTGAAATGAATCGGCGCAGCCATATAAAGCTGTGTCTCCACCTGCTCAGGACCCTTTTTCCTCTTATACCCTTCATCCCCCCGGCCTCTAATCCGGAGCATTCGATGTTGACCGGCCCTGCCAACCAGTCCCTCCCCCAAGGCATATGCAACATGGTCCTCTACCTCACCATCCGGGGATACCCTCTTTAAGAGGTCATCCTCTTTGTCAAAGATATAGAGTTCAACCGTGTCTGTGGCAATGATATCCCTTACCAGTCGAATAATCGTGGCGGTGATTTTGTCAAAATCAAGGGTGGTGTTCAGGTGCATGACCGCCGTGGGGATATTTAGCATAAAAACCAGATAGCGGCTGTTAAGCTCATTCAAATGTTGTACCTGGGACTGAAGTGTCCGGATCTTCTGATCCCTCAAAGTACTAATTCTGAGACTGAGATTGCTTGCATCATCCTTCTCCTCTGTCTCAGGTTGCCTGAACAGTCTATATATATATATCATCACACTAATAACACCCACTGCTGCTGCCATAAATATTAAAATTTTTACAATTGACTGCATGTTTTCCATAATAGATATTCACCAACCCTGCATCTGTCATGCAGTTCGCTTTATTTTAACAGAAAGCTCCCTCTTCCCAATATTATTACTTAATTTTAATATAACATAAATAAATGCAGCAAGTATCGTGCCCACGTTCTATGCATTCATAGCAAAAGAGCTCATTTGAACCTGTTACAAAACCCGAAAACATTAAAAAAAAATAATGCAATTTTGACACAAAAGGCTTAAAAATCAATACAATAAGGAAGATCTGCTAACACATGGTATCCATTAAGTTCTTCAAGGCCACGGCATCCGAATGAATGGCCTTGAGTGACAAAAAACGGCACTCCATTTGAGAAGCCAACTCCACAATTTATAACCTTAGGGTTAAAGTATTTAATTACCGAAGTAAATATAAGGAGTGTATATGAAGAGTTATCGTAAGGAGCTATGGTTTGAGGTGCCCACCCGGCGGGCCTTTATAAACATTACCCCTGAGGTTGAAGCGTGTCTCGGGGAGAGCGGAATCAAAGAGGGGCTTGTGCTTGTAAATGCCATGCATATAACGGCTTCTGTCTTTATTAATGATGACGAACCCGGACTTCATCACGATTATGACGTCTGGTTGGAAAAACTTGCCCCCCATGAACCGGTCTCCCGGTATCATCACAATGTTGGAGAGGATAATGCTGATGCCCATATGAAGCGGCAGATTATGGGCAGGGAGGTTGTGCTCGCCGTGACGGATGGAAGACTCGACTTAGGTCCGTGGGAGCAGATATTTTACGGGGAGTTTGACGGCAGACGCAAGAAAAGGGCTCTGATCAAGATTATCGGGGAATGATTATAGCGTGGAGGCGGCGGCCGGATTCGAACCGGCGCATAAAGGTTTTGCAGACCTCCCCCTTAGCCACTTGGGTACGCCGCCATGAAAGCATTGTGAAGCAAAAAAACTTCGTCTTCAGCCTCTCGATTACCTTTTTAAAGATGAAAAGCGCATAGTGCAGAGCGTATGGAGCAAAGCGTAAAGACAAAGCTTAACGAGTCCCATGTCCTATGCCCTATGCGTCTTATCTTTGACGCTATGCGCTATGCGTCCTCAACTCCATCACTTTTTCCATCCATCTCTTAATTATGGAGCGGGCGACGGGATTCGAACCCGCGACCCCAACCTTGGCAAGGTTGTGCTCTACCACTGAGCTACGCCCGCATGAAGTTGTTGAATTTCCATTGAGAGCTTTTAATAACAAGGAAAGCTTTTCTTTAATTAGAGTCTGTGTATAAACTACAGTAATTTGTCATTCCCGCAAGTCGGGAATCCTTCTTAAATAACGATTCCGGACAAGCCGGAATGACAGAAAACAGCAACGGTTCGACTTTATACACAGACTCTAATTAATATCCGCTTGTGTACTGCAAGTTATACATTTTCAGTTGGTCCTCTTTTCTGATTCAAGGGAGTCGAGAATCTTTAAGAGGTGCTGCGTTTCCCTTCTGTATTCTTCCAGCTCACTAACCCGTCTCTCAAGTTCATGAGATTTGTACTGGAGTATCAGACTCATTTCCTGGAGTTTCTCGTCATAAAAAGTCTTTACATGTTCAAGCTCGGTCTTGAGGTATCTGCATCGGGTCTTGTAACGAAATAAATTTCTGGTTTCCCTTATTCGCTTTGCTAACAGTGAAAGAGCCTTCATACATATAAAAATATCATAAAGCCCTTGACTCTGTCAATTGCTAAAAAGAGCTTTATATGTTTAAAATAAGCAGATGTATCCGGATTACAAGACATTTTTGAGTTTAACGGACAGTGGTAACCTTATCCCGGTGTACAGAGAGGTGCTTGCAGATATGGAGACTCCTGTGTCGGCCTATCTGAAACTCTTTACGTCGCCTTCTTTCCTGTTTGAGAGCGTTGAGGGGGGAGAGCAGTGGGGAAGGTATTCCTTCCTCGGCATATCAGCGAGAAAGATAATCCGGGCAAGAGGAAACAATGTTGAGGTTATTCAGGATGGCAAGTCAGTAAAAAAGTCGGTATACGCTGACCCCCTGGATGCCCTGAAAGAAGAGCTTTCCATTTATAAACCTGTTGTGGTTGAAGGACTCCCCGCGTTTTATGGCGGACTTGTGGGTTATACAGGCTATGAGATGGTCAGGTTTTTCGAGAGGGTTCCGGACCGGGACAAGCCGTCTCTCGGGCTTTCGGATATGTATTTCATAATGCCCGATATTGTCCTGATATTTGATAATCTGAAGCAGAGCCTGAAGATAGTCTGTCCTGTGCATGTTGAGGGTTCTCCGGATATGGCTTACAGGGAGGCTGAAAAGAAAATCGAAGCAACAATTGAGAGATTAAAGACTGTCCCCCGGGTTTCAGAGGGTTCCGGGAAACGCTCCTCGGGGGAGAAGGTTGTCTCTTCCTTTGGGCCGGAGGAGGTTTTTAAGGAAGCGGTCAGGAAGGCAAAGGCGTACGTATGGGCAGGCGATGTTGTTCAGGTGGTTATCTCGCAGAGGTTTGAGCGGGAGTGTGCTGTAGACCCCTTTAATATATACCGTGCCCTGAGGGTGATAAACCCTTCGCCCTATATGTATTTCATGGACACGGGAGAGGCCCGGATTGTTCCTCTCCCGAGATACTGGTGAGGCTTGAAGGAAGACATATAAAGCTGAGGCCTATTGCCGGTACAAGAAAGCGCGGGCTTGGCGAGGATGAAGACAGGGCGCTTGAAAAGGAACTGCGGGAAGACCCGAAGGAGGTTGCCGAGCACATAATGCTTGTAGACCTTGGCAGGAATGACGTGGGAAGGGTTGCGGAGACAGGCAGTGTGAAGGTCACGGAGTTGATGGGGGTTGAGAGATACAGTCATGTAATGCATCTCGTCTCAAATGTGGAAGGCACCCTGAAGGAGGGTCTCGATGCCTTTGATTTATTCCGTTCCTGCTTTCCTGCCGGTACTGTTACGGGAGCCCCAAAGGTGAGGGCCATGGCGATTATCGATGAGCTTGAACCCGTCAAGAGAGGGCCGTATGCGGGGGCAGTCGGTTATTTCAGCTATTCGGGAAATACGGATACCTGCATTACGATAAGAACTATTGTGATTAAAGATAGTAAACTATATGTGCAGGCAGGTGCTGGAATTGTGGCGGATTCTGTTCCTGAAAACGAATATAAAGAGACCGTTAACAAGGCCCTTGGCATGATGAAGGCCGTTGATATGGCAGAGGAAGGACTTTGAATTTATGTTGCTGATGATTGATAATTATGATTCCTTTACATATAACCTTGTTCAGTATTATGGTGAGCTTGGTGAGAAGATAAAGGTCTATCGTAACGACAGGATAACGGTTAAGGAGATAGAGGAGCTTGATCCGGACAGGATTGTTATCTCACCCGGTCCGTGCACTCCAAAGGAAGCCGGTATCTCCATAGAGGTTATCCGTTACTTTGCCGGTAAGAAGCCCGTACTTGGGGTCTGTCTTGGTCATCAATCCGTTGGTGCAGCCTTTGGTGGAGATATTATTAATGCACCGCAACTGATGCATGGAAAGACATCGCTCATATACCATGACGGCAAGACCATATTTGAAGAATTGCCTAATCCCTTTGAGGCTACCCGCTATCACTCCCTTATTATTAAAAGGGAGACACTTCCGGAGTCTCTTGAGGTGACTGCCTGGACAAAGGAGGGCGAGATAATGGGGGTGAGGCACAGGAAGTATGTGATTGAAGGAGTACAGTTTCACCCGGAGTCAATACTGACAATGGTTGGCAAGGATCTGCTGAGGAATTTCCTTAAACCGGGCAACAGGTGGCCGGAGGTTACTACCCCCCATGACCTGTGAACCCTGCCTAACAGGAGGATAACATGATCAGAGAGGGAATCAATCTGCTTGTTCAGGGTATCAACCTTTCGGAGTCCGAGATGGCTGAGTGCATGCGGGAGATAATGGAGGGTAAGGCAACCGAT
>QIJG01000056.1 GCA_003232715.1 Nitrospirota bacterium | reverse complement strand
GATTTCTCACGATTTTTAAAAAAACTAAACATTTTCTTTCTCTCTGTTTCTTAATCTTGAGGCTATCTCGAAGGCATCGTGAAGCTAAAAAACTTCTTTTCAGCCTCTTGATTACTTCATGATTTCTCACGATTCTCAAAAACTAAAAATATTTTCTCTGTTTCTTATCTTGTGGCTATCTCGAAGGTATCGTGAAGCTGGAAAACTTCTTTTTGCATCTTATCTTGAAGCTGTAACTCCCTAACTCCTGAACTCTTCCACTCCCGAACTTTCCTTTCAATACGCCCCCTTACCGGTCAGGACTACCCAGGGGGTTTTGAGCAGGAGCTTGATGTCCATCCATACCGACCATTCTCTTATATATTTAATATCCATGCGAACCATCTCATCAAAGGTGGTGGAACTCCTGCCGTGAACCTGCCAGATACCGGTGATCCCGGGTTTGATTTCAAGAAGCCTTCTCCTATGCCAGATATCATAGGCTTCCAGCTCATAGGGGATGGGTGGCCTTGGCCCTACAAGTGACATCTCACCCTTTAAGACATTAAAAAACTGTGGGAGTTCGTCCATGCTGCTCTTTCGTAAAAACTTTCCTATTGATGTAACCCTCGAATCATCCTTTATTTTATAGGAACAATTCCCCTTCCCGTCGGCACCTTTGCCATCCTGCTGACCGGAGATAAGTTTCCTGGTATACTCCTTGTGAATAGCAGGATCATTGTTTATATACATTGACCTGAATTTAAGGAAAGTAAATTTCTTTCCATAGCGTCCAACCCTCTCCTGCCTGAAAAAAACAGGACCTTCCGAAGTAAACTTGATCAGGATCGAAAGAATAATAAAAAAGGGAGAAAAGAGGAGAATACCCAGGAGACTGCCGATAATATCCGTAGTCCTTTTGAGAAAAAGAGCGAGCCTTTTAGAGTCATCCCTCTTCTCTAAATCAGGATATAACTCCATGTCGGCCTCCGCCTTTTGTTCCACACCCTCTTCGGGAAAAATATGACAGGATATATCGATCCCGGACATCTGTCCCCTGTCCAGGACCTGGCACAAATGATTATCCATCTTCTGCCTCAGGGAGTCTTTGTCAGTCCCGTTTACTCTGTAAAGATAACCCCCATAACAGAATTATATTCGTACCAGCCCTTCAAATCGATCTCTCTCGTCACTGAAAGGAGTACTCCTGCAGCCCCCTTCATATTTTCATTCTTTTCTGCAAAATCATTGAACCTTTTGAAATCAATCAGCATCAACAAAAAAGGTTTTTTCGAACGTTCCGTCCTCTTTCTCTCCAGATGGAGTATCTCCTTGAAATAATCCTCAAGATATAACCCGTAATCCTTGTCGCAAAGGTAATGACTGAAAAGAAGCGAAGAGCTATGTTGCTCTACTGTGTTTCCGTTGATCTGAAAGGATGTCTGTTTCATAACCGGGCCCCCCTATGGGATTGACGATTTTTAATTGACAATTGATTATTTAAAAGGCGCAAGGGGAAAAGGCGCATAGAGCATAGCGCAGAGCGTAAAAAACAAAGACTAAAACACATGGGGCATAGCGTAAAGCAGGAGCGCCTTGCGCTCCGCGTCTTGTCTTATCCCTGGGGAGTTCACGCTATGCTCTATGCGCCTTAGCCTTCCTCTGTTCTGCGCCTTTGTCCTTGCCCTCAGTGGAATAATATGGATAGGGGGCCTTTGCAGGATAGTTCTGCACGTCATTGAATACGATGCCGAGAATCTTGCAGCCCTTTATCAGGGATATAGCCTCAGATGCGCTCTTTTCAGAGGTAAGGGCTGCATGGATTATAAAAAGGACGCCATCCATCAGACTGCCCAGAGACAGGGGGTCTGATGTTAAGAGTATGGGGGATGAATCAAATATTACGGAGCCCTCTCTATGCCGGAGCTTCAATTCATGGACAAGTTTTTTCATCTTTTCTGAAGAGAGGAGTTCTGCCGGGTTTTCAGGAGGGAGTCCCCCCGGCAGGATAATCAGCTCTCCTATGCCCGTCCTGAGCAGGATATCGGAGAGGCTCGCCTTACCGGTAAGGTAATCGCTGAGACCATATTCGGGCTCAATCCCAAGGTATCTGTGTACGGAAGGATTTCTTAAGTCAGCATCAACGAGGACAACCGGATAATCAATCACATTTGCCATGGCAACAGCAAGGTTGATTGCTGTTATCGTCTTGCCCTCTCTCTTATCCGAGCTTGTAATCATAATGGTATTAATGGGGTCATTTTTAGTTTTTATCGCCTTCAGGATTCTTGCACGCAGTGTTCTATACTGTTCGGCAGCCGTGGATTGAGGCTCCATTACAGAGACTATATATTTATCTGTCATAGCCCGCTCTATTACCGTCTCAATGCCCTCAAGACACGGCTGATCCCTGTGAATAGCCGGGGGCTTATCCACTGAGGGGGATAGTTCAGCAGATCCCCTTATCCTTGCAGCCTTTTCCATTGCTTTCTCTATCCGGCTCATTATATATTCCTCATCATCAGCATCCAGGATGAAAACTTCCCGCCTCAAAGACGGCGGGTATTAAAAATTAATAAGTTTGATCCCCATATACCGGTAGAGCACCTCTCCTGCCAAGGCCACGAGGATAACCACGAGATAAAGACCTGCGGCAGCAAAGACCTTTCTGTCGCGTCTTTTTATTTTCAGTTTATCCGCCTCTGTAAGTATCTCCGGAATAGAGGCAAGTACGGGTATTTTGAACCTGTTTTCAATTGAGGTTTCATCTCTAAACGTCCCTGCAAGGCTCTCAAGTACATATGAAAGAGCAACTCCTGAGGCAATACCCAGGAATATTCCCAACATTATCATCTTTATCATGTTTGGCTTAACAGGATAGAGGGGAAGATACGCCGGGTCCACCACCCTGAAAGTTGCAGCCTTATTACTGAGCTGGATGTCCTTTGAAACCTGGGCGTTCTGGAGTTTCACCAACAAGCTGTCATATATCTTCTGGTACACATTACGGTCCCTTTGAAGCTTTGCCCACTCCTCCTGCTCTCTGGGCATACGTCCAAGAATTCCCTGTGCTATTTTTTGCTGCCTCAAGAGCTCGGAAGATCTTTCCTTAAGAGATTCTATATTGGCATCCGTCTTTGCAAGGTCCTCTTTTAACGACTGGTATATGGGATTCATAGCTGAGGTCTCGGTGCTCATGTCATCCAGGCTCAAGTCCTTGCGTGAACTCGTGGATTGTCGCGCTATCTCTCTCTTAAGCGCTTCAATCTCCGCCTTTAATTTTATTACAGCAGGATAGTTGTCCGTATATTTCGTCATCAGGAGCATAAGCCGGCTGTTAAGGTAGTTCAATTTATCCTGGGGTGAGCCTTCTTTTGATACAAAGGCAACGGTAAGCTCTTTTTCACCGGAGAGTTGTTTGCGGAGATTCTCACTCTTCTTCATGAGTTCCTTTAAACTGATCTCGGCAGCTATCCTGTCTGTCTGGAACTTATCTACTCTTGCGAGTATTGTGGCCTCACTCTGTGGAATCATGTTCGGATTTCTCTCCCTGAAAGCCCTGATAGAGCCGTCGGATCCCTCGAGTTTTTTCTTATAATCCATAAGCTGCCCTTTTATGAAGTCATAAACTTCATAGGCATCAGTCCTTGTATACTTCAGGTTTTCATTTATGTACTCTTTAACAATGGTATTGACCAAATCCATGACCGTCTTCGGGTCTCTCCCCGTGTACGAAACCTTAAAACGGTCTATAGACCTTCCTGCCCTGTCGGTTGTTAATACTACACTCAGGTTTTGCCTGATCTTTTTAACAAGACCGTCATATTGATCAGGAGTCTGAATACCTACATCAAGATCAAGCTCTTTTATAACACGGTCAATAATGTTTCTGGACCTGATACCGTCGCTGAGGTTCAGCAACCTCTCATCCATCCCGCTGGAGACCCCCACACCTTCCAGCAGGGGGGCCATGAGAGAACCCCGCTCTATAAAGACCGTAGAGCTTGCCTCATAGGACCTGGGCCAGATAAAACTCCCCCACGTAAAGATTGAGGCTACTATGAGCGCAACCAGGATGGCAGGATATCTCCTCTTCCAGATTATCGCCAGGTGACGTTTCAGATCAAAATCAGGGGGGTTGTTGTTTTCTGTCATAATTCCTGAATCAGGCGCATGGCGTTATGGCGTTAAAGATAAGGCGCACGGAGCATGGAGCATGGCGTTAAGGACAAAGAGTTAAAGATAAGGCGTTAAGAGTCCCATGTCCTACGCGCTTTGCGCTTTGCGCTATGCACTCCATTACTCCCTTAGCTTCGCGATTTCTTCGAGATTACTCCTGATTCTCAAAAACTCAGAACATTTCCTTCTGTTTCTTAATCTTGAGGGCATCGTGAAGCTCAAAAACTTCTTCTTTACTTCGTGCATTTTATGGCTAAATCGCCTTTTCCCTCTGTTTTCAGATACAGCTCCGCTTTTTCAATTACATAAACTGTAATTGAGAGAGTTTAACTGTCCGGTTCTTTACTTAATCATACTGAAGCGGTATCTTATTTCTTCGTCTATCTTAAATACGCTTCGTGGTCTGGATAAAGAAGAGGAATGGTAGGCGGAACAGGGATCGAACCTGTGACCTCAGCCTTGTAAGGGCTGCGCTCTCCCAATTGAGCTATCCGCCCACGGTATCTGACACTGTTATTCGTTAACACGTTACTTACATGAACACGTATAAATAATAACAAATATCAAGCGGCTATATTAAAAAACAAAAGAGTACTTTTTGTCAATTCCCCAGCTAAACAGAGTCTGTGTATAAAGTCGAACCGTTGCTGTTTTCTGTCCGGAATCGTTATTTAAGAAGGATTCCCGACTCGCTTCACTTGCGGGAATGACAAATTACTGTAGTTTATACACAGACTCTATTTAGCCAGCAATTCACGGTGAAGGCAAAAAGGGGAGCTATAAGGAAGAATCTGATATGATAATTACGAGGTCACCCCCCCTTTTCACCAGTAGGGACGGTACAGTGGATAAGGATAGCCCCACCAGGAATAATCCCACCATTGGGGATAGTAATACAATCCGGGGTAGACAGGGGGTACGGCATAATAGGGTTTCGGTTCTTTCCATAAATGCACACCCTCGATCTCAAACACCGGATATACATATTCCATCTCACCGATCTTTCCCTCTCTCAGCCCCATAAACTTCCCGGCAACGGTTATCTCCCTCTCGGGTTTGTATATCAATGGGTCAAGAAGTCCCTTTCCCTTGGGGTACAGGGCAAGAAACCGGCCTTCCGAACCCTCCTCAACCCCTTCAAGATCTCCCATCGAGTCAACCGGTACATACACGGCTTCAATGAGAGAACCCTCCCGTGTAACCTTTGTATCCACAATGATGCCGCCAAGGACAAAAATCTTCCCCCTGCTATCCGAAGGACTTCGCTTTAGTGATTCAAAGGATGGATTTAAGACAGCGCCCTCCATCAGTTCCCGTTTGATGACAGGAGCGCAGGAGAAAAGCAACACGGTTAAAAGCATTAAAACAACCGTTGAGGAGATTCCTTTCACCATGATTATATATTTTATCATTTTTTCTGTTTTAAAGAAAGGCGGTAAAGTACAGCGAGTGCAGAGCGGATAAAACTGCGTCGGGTCAAAGCAGGCTGTTGTCCAAACCATAAATTATCGCCCCTGAACTACTGCCGTGTCAACTCTCAAGTGTCATTCCGGCTTGTCCGGAATCCTTCGACTTGTTAGGGATCACAGGAAAGATTCCGGACAAGCCGGAATGACGGAAAAAGACAACTGTTCTACTTTATACACAGATTCTAATGGGCCTCAGCCCAGTTTTTACCATACCCGATATCGACCCTGACGGGCACTAAAAGAAGAGCGGCATTCTCCATTTCGTGTTTAATGAGGTCCTTTACAGGCTGAAGCTCTTCTTCCTTTACCTCAAGTACGAGTTCGTCATGGACCTGAAGGAGCATCCTGCTCTGAAGCCCTTCGGCTTTAAGCCTGTTGCTTATATTTACCATGGCCTTCTTTATGATATCGGCGGCCGTACCCTGTATGGGGCTATTCATGGCAAGTCTCTCTCCAAAGCTACGTTTCCGGGCATTTGAGCTCCTCAGTTCAGGTATCTCCCGCTTCCGTCCAAAGAGTGTCCTCACATATCCAACCCTCTTTGCATCCTCAATTATCTGCTTCACATAACGCCTGACACCGGGATGCTTCTCAAAATACTGCTCGATATAGACCCTGGCAGCATCCCTTGAGGAACCAATAGCCTCTGAGAGGCCAAAGGCAGACATACCATAGACAACACCGAAGTTTACCGTCTTTGCCACCCTCCGCATCTCAGGAGTCACCTGCTCCCCGGAAACGCCAAACAGTTCTGCCGCAGTCCTCGTATGAATATCCACGTCTTGCCTGAAGGCATCAATGAGCCCTTCATCCCTGCTCAGATGAGCAAGTATCCTCAGCTCGATCTGGGAATAGTCGGCAGAGAGCAGGGAAAAACCCTCCTCAGCAATAAAGGCCTGTCTTATCCTTATTCCCCACTCTCCCCTGATGGGGATATTCTGCAGATTGGGGTCACTGCTGCTGAGCCTGCCGGTGGCGGTTACGGTCTGGTTGAAAGATGTATGAATACGGCCGGACTCCGGACCTGCCAGCTTTGGAAGGGCGTCAACATATGTGCTTTTCAGCTTGCTCAGCGTCCTCCAGTTCAGTATCTCCCCAGGCAACTCATGTTTCAGGGCAAGTGCTTCAAGAACACCGACCTCGGTGGAATATCCTGTCTTTGTCTTTTTCCCGGGCTTCAGGCCAAGGGAATCAAACAATACTGCACCCAGTTGCCGGGGTGAATTGATATTGAACTCCTCACCGGCCAGAAAGTATATCCTTGTCTGCAGGGCCGCCAGCTCCCGTTCAAGCTCTCCGGAAAGGTCGCTCAGAAGTGCTGTATCCACTTTTATACCCGCCTCCTCCATATCGGCAAGAACCCTTATCAGGGGCATCTCGATCCCGGAATAAATATCCTCAAGGCCTTCCTCCTTCAATTTTTTAAAGAGTATACCCTCCAACTCCAGGACAACGGAGGCATTGGAAGCTGAAAACTCCGTTGCCTCTTCAATACTCACCGCAGCAAGGGAGGAACGCTTTCCGACAACCTCTTTAAAAGTCTTTATTCTCAGGGAGAGGTACTCAAGTCCGATCTCTTCAAGGCTGTGGTTCTGTTTATTCGGATTAAGGAGGTATGAAGCAACCATGGTATCACAAAGCTC
>QIJG01000133.1 GCA_003232715.1 Nitrospirota bacterium | reverse complement strand
CCCTGATAATACCTGCAAGGTCAACCACATAGTTTCGAGGCATCGCCGGAGGTTTGGGAGTGGAGGCCCAGGAGACGGAAGTCAGACAGAGAAGTATAACGAGAGACAGAAATATGCTTCTACGTGTTGAGGTCATTGATAATCTTGCCTATCCTCTCTGTGCCCATGTAGTATTGTTCAAAGAAGGCAGTCAGTTCATCCATGGAGAGGGTAAGTTCTTTTCTTTTAAGCAGCAACATCTTTTCAAATATCCCTGTTTCAATGGATGTCATTTCCTGAAGCGTGACTACCACATCATGACTCTTGACGGGAGGCTCCTTGCCGAGCAGATAAATAATCGCCCTGAACATGGGGAGATACCCTGTAATTGACTCTGAAAGTCTCTCACTGAGGAGGTTTTTATCTCCGATAGAGGAGATGTAGCCCTGTCTCAGCCAGATGAGTTTTGTCTTTATTTCTCTTTCGCACTGGAGTCTGATGTGTTTGTTTTGGATCTCCAGTCCCGTCAATATGTCCTCACCAAAGACAGTGTGGTGTATCAGTTTGAAGTTGAAAAACTCTATGGGAAAGACGTCAAGAGATGTTTTTATATATTCCGGGGTCATAATCAATGGTGCTGCAACCCCTTTTTTCCTGTACTTCTTGCCCAATGGCGCCAGAAATTTGATAAAACCGAGTTCCATCTCTTTAAGAACAACTACTGAATTGATATCAGAGGTTTTTTTGTTAAAATCAGGGGTGAGGGCACTGCCGACAATATGAAAAGAGTGCAGGTTGTCGGAGTCTCCCTTCATGATGTCCTCTATAAAAGGGGTTATCCTGTCTGAGACTTCCGGAATGATGCCTTTAAGGTTTAAATTTTCCATTACAAATTATAACATTTTTTACCGTACTTATTAAAAGAGGAAGACACCCCTAACCATGAATGTCGGGCCGGCAGGCTTTCTATGGCTCGTATGCAGACTTGTCGCCTATATCATAATGCTTGGGCATCGGGACCTTTCTTAATGTAAAGAGCACCATAAGCCCTGCTATCAGAATGAGTCCAAAGGCAGCACCTCTGGGACTAATGCCTCTTACAGAGAGGATCAGGATGTAAACCGGCATGATAATGGCCAGAAGGTAACCCTCGTTCAGCCTGAAGCAGAAGGCCTCTTTTGCCGTAATAAAACCAAGGCATCCGGAAAGGGGGAGCAGGAAGAGGGGGCCATAGCCGGTGCCGAAGATTACGGAACCTATATCGCCTTTCGCTATAACAAGGGGGATAAGTAATGCAACAAGCGAGACATAGTACAATCCCTTAAGGAATTTCCTGAACTTTGCCACATAAAGATGGATGAAAAAGACGCTCATACCAACTGCAAGATAGAGTGAGAGTATGTAAAAAGTGACGCCATATCCCGGCCAGGAAGATGCCGGTTTTTGCCAGTCCCCTCCTGCATAGTCCTTGATGAAGAGGAAAGCACCAAGGCTGAGGAGTATTGCAGATTACAGATGTCCTGTCCTTGCTGCTGAGTGGCTGAAAAACTGTTTTTTCTCCCATATCTCTACCTGTAGGTGACACTCACCCTGTCTTGCCCTGTCAGGATGTTTTGCATGCCGCAGTTCTCTGTGCGGCCCTTTTTTTGTCATCTTCTTCAAGATGACACCTCTTGTGTTTTTTTCCACTCCCGCACCAGCAGGTGTCATTTCTTCCAAGTCCTGGCACGGGTTCTTCAGTTTTTCCGTTAAGGAAAGAAGCAATTTTTTCAAGGATACCCATTTAATTCCTCCGACCGGTATGTTTATAATTTATTATAATAAGGAATGCAGAAAAATCCCGGTCTGAGATATACTTTTTCCCTATCCATATTTATGTTAACAGAAAGTGGTCGTATTTTCCCATGAACAAAAATATTCCGGTAGATTATAATCAAATTCAGAAGGCTATGGAGGACGTAACCAGGGACAGGTTCGACTATTTTCTCGATTTAAAGACCTGGGAAGTGGTTGTCCTCTCAGTTTCCGCCTTAAACGAGGCACTAATGACACTATACGGCAAGACCTCTCCGGATTATGAAAAAGATGTAGTCTTTGACAGCGAGGTAAATCTTGATGCAGAACTTCCTGATTCATGTGAAGAGGCCCTGGATCTTGCACTGTCAATATTAATGGATGAGGAGAGGTACCTGCGTATACCTGAAAGGAGCGCCGAAGAGGCGTTTAATGTAATGAAGAGCTTTATAAATACAGTGGGCGCTCCGGAGTTGAGGGACTGCCTCCGGAGTGCCCTGAACGGAGCAGGCTCGTTCAAGAGCTTCAAGGATGCCCTTTTATCTGATAAAAAAGAGCGTAAGCACTGGCATGGATATAATGCAAAGGCAATGAAGAGGGTCATAGCCGAATGGCTGAACAGGGAAGCCGGGGAGTGGAAATTGAGCAGAAAAACCGAATCCTGATATTTTATTTATCAGACAGGGTGGAAATCTCTATGTGATTTTTGGTATTTTAGGAGTAGTTCACCAGTGAAAAGTTTGACAGGATAAGAGAGTTGTGGAGTTCAGGAGTTCAGGACGCAAAGAGCATAGCGTTTAAAGATAAGACGCATAGCGCGTAGGAGACGGGATTCCTTAAGCTTTGTCTTTAACTCTTTGCTCCATGCGCCTTTCATGTTTAAAAGGATTTGATTATCCGGTAATCCGGTCTGAAATAGCTGAACGATTACGAATTTTATTTAATGTATTTAAAACGTTACACGGAACATGGAGGCAGTGCCTCGAATGAATTCTCTATTTAATGATGATAAGGGGGTGTGCGGATTGGAGACTTTGAGGAATCTTGACGAAAAGATAGTATCGGCTATTGAGAAGGTAAGGGTCTTGAGGGAAGAGAAGATATCTCTTGAAAAAAAAGTGAGAGAACTCGAAGAGTTGCTGAATGAAAAGAATGTGGAGATCGAGAGTCTCAGGACAGAAAAAACGTCTGTAAAGGGACAGATCGAGGAGTTGCTCAACGAACTGGAAAGCATAGAGCTGTAGTGAGGGGAAATGGGCAGTGTTGAGGTAAACATACTGGGACAACGATACAGGATTAAGGGTGACGCTCCTGATGAGTATATCCAGGAACTTGCCCGGTTTGTTGACGAAAAAATCAGGGAGATTTATGATAAGAGTCCAAACACCGTACCCCTTAGGGCTGCAATACTGTCAGCCCTGGATATAGCGGATGAGCTTTACAGGTACAGGAGGGAGCAGGAAGACCTGACGAAGGGTATAGAGAAGAAGACCGAACAATTGGTGAGGCTTTTTGACTGATGGATTGCATGTTTCAGGATATGGAAAAGAAGCCTGTCCCCTTTTAGGAGACTGATTAGGAGATTGATAATGGATATATTATCAAAATCAAAGGTGGCACTTGTAATAGGGGTTTTTTACCTATCTGATTAACCTTCCCTTTGGTTCTCTCCGGGAGAGGGCAAGGAAATTCTCCTTCAAGTGGTTTTTATATATCCATATCCCCATTCCTGCCATATTTCTTCTGCGGGTCTTTTCACATATTGAGTTCCGATACGTTCCCATTTTTGTTTTTGCAGCATTAATGGGTCAATTCCATGGCGGGAAGATACAGATTTGACACCCGGATGGGCAGTACCTGTCTTCGACCCCTTCACACACCCTCTGCCCTAATCTCGTTCCGTTCCTGTCTGGTGAGGCAGGGATGATCCAGGATTTTCCCCTCTATCAAGCGGGGATTAAGGGGTGTGTGCCTTTTCTTGTTTCCTGTTATTAACCCGGCAACTATTCAGAGGGAGATATCTGTCAGCAAAAAACTCTGTATGTATTTGCCGGGGTATACGCCTTTTTATTACTCTGTAATTGTTTCTTTAGTAATGCACCGTCGCTGTTCCGGTAATTATCTGAAGGGTCTTACTTGTTAGAAATTTATGGAAAATATTAGTATTAAGAAGACTTGTTAAGAGGAGAGTAGGAGGAGATGATAGAACAGAAGAAAGGCTTTGTTGACTGGATATGGGACTTTTTTGCATCGATAAAGCTTGCCGCTGTGCTCTTTCTCCTCATCGCCCTCTCTTCCATAGTCGGTACTGTTATTGAGCAGGGCGCAGAACCTGAAAAGAACCTGATGTTTCTGAAACGGATATTCGGTGATGCCCTTGCTCCTTCAGCATACAGGGTTTTCGAATCCCTTGGTTTTATGGATATGTACCGTTCATGGTGGTTTATAACCCTTCTTGTCCTCTTTTCAGCAAACCTCATTATATGTTCTCTCGACAGGTTTCCCCGTATATGGAGACTTGTCAGGGAACCGCTAAAGCCGATCAGTCCACTGATGGTCAAGACCGTTTCCATACGAAAAGAGATGCGGCTTAAAGGAACCCCGGAGGTTGTAAAGGAAGAGCTCAGGCAGGCGCTTAAATCCCTGGGCTTCGGTGCTCAAGACAGCTCCATCGAGGATGGAGGGTTCCAGCTCTATGCACAGAAGGGGAGGTACGCAAGACTCGGTGTTTATATAACACACCTCAGTATCGTCGTCATTATGCTGGGTGCCGTGATTGGAATATTCTTTGGTTTCAACGGCTATCTACCCCTCCAGGAGGGCTATGCCTCTGATATCGCATATGCAAGGGATAACACTCCTCACAAACTTGGTTTTACCATAAGGTGTGACGACTTTGATGTTGAGTTTTATGATATGTCCGATATGCCGAAGGTCTTCAGAAGCCGGCTTACTGTTATTAAAGACGGGAAAGAGGTCTTGAAGAAGGTTGTAGAGGTGAACTCTCCCCTCAGGTATGGGGGGTATACGTTTTATCAGTCAAATTATGGCATGGTTCCCGATGCAAAGGGGTATTTCATCTTAAAAGTCAGGGGCAGCAGTGGCAAAGCAGTAACCGTCAACAGGATGCTCGGTGAGTCTTTCGTCATACCCGGCACAGAGATTGTCGGTACAATTAAGGACTTCAGTCCTGCCCTTGCAACCGATAACTCCGGGAAGACCTTCACATATTCGGATATGATGAATAATCCTGCTGTCTACATAGAATTTTCAGATAGTGGTAAGGCAAAGTATTCCGGGTGGATACTGAAGCGTTTTCCTTCAACATGGCGTCTCCCTGACGGCAATATTGTTGAGCTTGTAGACTATTGGGGGGTTCAGTATACGGGTTTGCAGGTCAGAAAGGACCCCGGTGTATGGCTGGTCTATCTTGGAAGTGGTATAATGACTTTGGGCCTTTACCTGGCCTTTTTTATGAG
Organism: Nitrospirota bacterium; assembly: GCA_003232715.1. Lineage (GTDB taxonomy): Bacteria > Nitrospirota > Thermodesulfovibrionia > Thermodesulfovibrionales > JdFR-85 > BMS3Bbin07. The sequence goes on along the minus strand of QIJG01000133.1, from coordinate 1,926 downwards.
TCACAGGAGGATTTGGGTCCTGGTCAGCAGAGAGGGTAAGTACAGTGCGGTTACAGTACTGGCCTCAGCGAGTAAGAACAGACCGTCGTTTGAAAGAAAGGTCGAAAGGTTTATAGCGGACTTATCAGGAGGAGCAGATGGATAGTTCGGTGCTCTTTGGTGTAGCAACTATTGGATATATGCTCTCAATGGTTGCATATATTACATACCTGGTTTTCAGGAATAGACAGATAGGTCTGGTTGCTACAGGTATAACTGTGGCGAGTTTTATTGCTCAAACCATTGCATTTCTGATGAGATGGGTTGAGGGTTATGAGATGGGGTTGAGGAGTTTCTGGCGGCCACCTATCTCAAACCTCTATGAATCCCTTATATTCTTCGTGTGGTGCCTCATACTTGGATACCTGATTATTGAGTTCAAGTACAGGAACCGGTCTTTCGGTGCCTTTATAACCCCGGTGGCAGGTCTGGCGCTGGCCTTTATAGAGATGACGGGCATGTCAAAGGAGATACAGCCACTCATGCCCGCGCTTCAGAGCAACTGGCTCCTTGCCCATGTCACGATGAGCTTTATTGCATATGCCGCATTCGGCCTCTCTTTTGGCACGGCACTGATGTACCTGATAGAGAAGACCGAGGAAAGGACTGAGCCGGCCTATATCTTCTGGACGGTTTCACTTGGTGTCCTCATTGTCCTGCTTGCCGCCATGGGACTTGATTTCATGAAGTATCACGTTTTGGCGACCAATTCCGAGGTAATAAAGGACTACCTCTTCAGGGCGACCTTCAAGAGCGGTTCATCTGTGGTGTCACTGGCAAGCTGGATTGGATCTGTAATTATTATTGCCCTGGTCTGGAGATATGGCTATCTCTTAAAGAAGATAGTAGCCGCCTTTAATATAAGCACTGATCTGCTCGATGAACTGACGTATAAGACTGTAGCGGTAGGGTTTCCCGTATTTACACTCGGTGGGCTCATCTTTGGTGCTATCTGGGCTGATCAGGCCTGGGGTGTATACTGGAGCTGGGACCCGAAGGAGACGTGGTCACTTATTACATGGTTTGTTTATGCCTTTTACCTGCATGCCCGCCTTATGAGGGGCTGGAGGGGGCGGAAGGTGGCCGTGGTTGCAGTTGTGGGTTTTGTTGCCGTGGTTTTTACATATCTCGGGGTTAATCTGTTACTGTCGGGTCTTCACAGTTATGGAGCCCTTGGGTAGCGAGGCTTCTGAATATTACAGGAAATGAGTTAAAATACAGGATGCAAAGGGGTGGCCTCTTTGGGGGAGAAGGGACTTAGCGTGACTTTTGACTCTAAAAACAGACAGGGTTATTCGGGATTACAAACAGACATTGTCCTGTATGGAGGGCTATGAAAGCATTTGTGGTTGACGATGAGCAGCTTGTAAGGTGGTTTCTTGAGAGGGCACTGAAGCGGTGGGGCTATGAAGTAACCTCGGTCTCAAATATTAATGATGCCATGGCTATTACCGGGAAAGAAGACTTTGATTTTGATATAGTCTTTACTGATCTGAAGATGCCTGAAGGTAATGGCACAATTCTGGTGGATCACCTGTGCAAAAAGATCAAAAGGCCGCATATTGTAGTCTGTTCCGCCTATATTACGCCTGAAATGTATAATGATTTCAGAAGCAAGGGTGTTCTTACACTTAAAAAACCATTTAAACTCAATGAATTGGAAGAAACACTGAAGAAAATCATCTGAACTTATTTGACAAATTCTTTTTCCGAAAAATATAATAAGTTAATTAAGTAGTTAAGATACTTATCAAAATTCAGGACAGGAGGTTCACATGGCTGAAGGCGTTATAGAGGTAACAACATCATCCTGGGATCAGGAAGTGTTAGGGTTTAAAGGGCTTGTAATGGTGGACTTCTGGGCTGTATGGTGTGGCCCCTGCAGGA
>QIJG01000317.1 GCA_003232715.1 Nitrospirota bacterium | reverse complement strand
GCCCTGGTTGCACCGCCGGAAAAGAGGTTTACTTTTACCCCCGCCAGAAAAGACCAGTTGCCTTCATGGACCATATAACTGTTTTCCTGGTATTCGTATCCACCGGAGACATATATATTCGGATAAAAGCTTGCCTTTGTTGCCTTCAATTCTTCTTTTTTTGCCCTGATCCTTGTCTGAATCCCTTTAAGTTCAGGTCTTAATCGTACGGCAGACTTCCATGCAGCCTCAAGGGTCATTTTTGTATATGGTTTTACGCTAATCTCCTCCGGATTGACCTCTTCGTTCAGGGGCCTCACGAGCAGGCTGTTTATCCGGGATGCCCTCATTGCCCGGAGGTTCTCTGTGGTAAGGAGCTTCTGCCTCGCATCAGAGAGCATAACCTCTGCCTCAAGGAAGTCGTTTTTTGTAATAAGCCCTTCCTCATACATTGCCCTGGTGTCGTTGAGATGTGCCTCAAACCGTTTGACCTCATTTTGGGCCACCCTTAAGAATTTTTAGGAGGTCAAGATAGGCAAGTGTAAAATTAAGGGCAACGAGGTTTCTCACCCTGAGTGTGTCCAGCTTTTTTTCCTTTAATCCAAGCCTGGCCACCCTTAGCATCGAAGATGTACCGCCAAAGTCATATACCAACTGATTTACCCTGAAGCCGTACGTGAGGAAGTCTTTCTCCGAGATAGGGAACTGAGCAATGTCTGATTTGCATAGAGGTCCACCTGCGGCAGCAGTGGAGACCTTGCCAGTTGCACTCCTTCCCTTACCACATCCTCTTCTGCCTCGGATATCTTTATATCCCTGCCCTGCTCAGCAACTATTTTAAGTCCCTCTTCAAGGGTAAGGGCCAAGGCATTCGATGGCAGCACGAATAGAAAAAAGGCGTGCACAAGAAGCAAGAGCGGCAGGACTGTGCCGGATAACCGTTTGCAGCTATTGATACCGTAGAAGATCACAACAGTCCAAAGTTGCTTGTGTATCGTTTAACAAAATCTTCGTATGTATAGCAATGCTCCTGTGTACCGTATTTCTCTATCGCATACACTGCCGTAACAGAACCCATTTTAACTGCAGTCTCTATATCCCTGCCCATAACAAGCCCTTTTATCAGTCCTGCCCTGCATGCATCACCCGCACCTGTAGGATCTACAACCCCGGAAACCTTTGCCGGAGGTATATTGACATCCCCATCAAAAGTACTGATAAGAGCGCCTTTTTCTCCGAGGGTTGTAACTATGGTATTTGTAAGCCCTGAAAGCCCTCTTTTATCCAGTCCTGTCAGTTTCATAATCATCTCAAGTTCGTAGTCATTGGAGATAAGTATCGTTGAACCATCAATCCACTCCCTGAGGGCATTCCCTTTCCAGGCAGTAAGCGACTGTCCGGGGTCGCAGATATAATCAATGCCCCTGTCCCTGCAAGCCTTTGCATACTCGATCATGTCCTGAAGGTTTCCGGGTGCTATCAGGGCAATAGAGTCTCCTGTTCCGGCACTATTGAACTTATACCCGGAGGGATATTTCATCCCGTTATCTGGTTGTCGGATTTGTCGGTTGTTATATATGCACCGGCAGTAAACTCATCATTGATTATCTTTATCCCCTCAACGGAAATCCTGTTCTTCTTCAGCCAATCGAAATATCTGCCATAGTCTTTCCCTATAGTTGCAAGTATAACCGGACTCTCGCCGAGCAGACTCAACGAATAGGCTACATTGCCGGCAGTGCCTCCGAATTTTTCCACCAACCCGTTAACAGTAAAACAGACATTCAGGATATGTATCTTGTCCGGTAAAATATGATCTGAAAACTTACCGGGGAAATCCATTATCCTGTCATATGCCATCGAACCTGAAACATAAATATTCATATCTCTTTTTTTCTCCTTCGGATTTATTATATCCCGGCCCATGCGTCTTCTGTTTTTCTTTCCTTCTTTCAGCGCCGGGTCCGGGTTTTACTCAACACACTATATATTGATTCATTAAGTGCATCATGCCTGATAGTTTATATCACCAAGTTCTTTTTTTCAAGTCCTGTTGACAATATTTCATATTGACTATTTGCTCTCTATTATGCTATTCTTTGTAGAGAGTTGTGAAGTTTTTGTACGCGCAAGACCACAAAGACTTTTAGCTTGGTGGTCTTTTTTTAGAAGCGGAGTAATTCTGAAGACTTTAGTTTTTAAGTAAGGAGGTACGAGAGAAATGGCTAATGGAACAGTAAAATGGTTCAATGAGTCCAAGGGTTTCGGTTTTATCACAAGTGAAGACGGCAGCGATGTGTTCGTCCACTATTCCTCAATCCAGGACGAGGGGTTTAAGTCACTTGCCGAGGGAGACTCAGTCAGCTTCGATATTGAAGAGGGCCCAAAAGGTCCCAAAGCAGTAAATGTGGTTAGACAGTAATCGACTCTGTAATTGACCAGGGAAAGTCCCTCTGTTTAACACTGTTTAACACTGTTTAACAAAGGGACTTCCTGTAAATTCTCTATAAATTCAGTTGAAAACCTTCCATATGAGTAAAACTACTGTCGTGTCAACCTTGTTGAGGATTGTCATTCCCGCAACGTCGGGAATCATATCCCTCTTTGATTCCGGACAAGCCGGAATGACACTTGAGAGTTGACACGGCACTACCCAATATCAGAAACCCCTCTCTTTTTTATAGTATACTATCTTGGTTTCTTGCTATCCCCTTACTTTTCCAAGCATCGAAGGCTTTTTTATTGATGGTTTATAGGGAGTGATCAAACTACGACCTTACAGAATATCCTGAATTGGACCCTCTCAGGGCCGGCAGGGGTATAACAGTCTGTAAAGCAGGGGGGGTTATTTGCAGGATAGTTGTACACAAAGGGGTGGAGTGTCAAGATATATAAAAAATCGGTTTGCTTTAGTGGCTTTGCTGATAGTGATATTTGTAGCCATCAGTTTAACCTCGAGAACAATATTACTGTTTGCCAAATTCGATCAGCTTGATTTCGGGTTGGTTGTATTAATAAAACTGTTTTTAGTGGGGTTGTTTTATGATTTTGTTGCGGCCATATATTATGTAGCACCATTTGCGGCATATGTTGCTTTGATGCCCGATAAGATATTCAATAATAAATTTCATAAATACATACTCTGGCTATTTTTGTTTATTAATATTAATCTACTTGTTTTTAATGCTTTTTCTGAATGGGTTTTTTGGAATGAGTTTGGGAAAAGATTCAATTTTATTGCTGTTGATTACCTTGTATATACACACGAGGTTATATATAATATCCTTGAATCATACCCGATTCCTTTGCTTCTTACTGCAGTATTCATAATCAGTTCCGTTATTCTTTATTTTATTTATAAGAAAAGAGCTGTTCTTGGTTTTGCATTTCATTCTACCCAGGGTTATCTGCAACGATTGAAAGTTGCCTCAGTTTTTATCCTTTTACCTTTCCTGTTCTTTAATATACTTAACAAGCAATCTTTAGCAGACATCTCCAATAATCAATATGATAATGAATTATCCAAAGATGGACTTTATTCTCTATTTTCCGCCTTTAGAAATAATACCCTGGACTATGATGAGTTCTATAAGACTGAGAATATAAAAACTGTAATGTCTAATCTAAAGAGCTTGACTGGATTTGATGATAACTCCTTGAAGTTCATAAAAAAAGAAGGTAACGAGTTAAAGTATAATATTATTTTGATTATGGTTGAGAGCCTCAGTGCAGAATATATGGGAGTTTTTGGTGATAATAGAGGCTTAACTCCCAACCTGGATAAATTAGCTGAAAAATCTCTGTTTTTCAATAATTTTTATGCAACAGGAACAAGAACTATCAGAGGGATGGAAGCCGTTACCTTATCTGTTCCTCCAACACCTGGGAGAAGCATTGTTAAAAGACCTGACAACCATAATATGTTTTCTTCAGGCTTTATATTTAAGGAAAAGGGATATGAAAATAAATTTATTTATGCAGGATATGGTTATTTTGATAATATGAATGATTTCTTTTCACATAACGGGTTTAGTATTGTTGATAGAACAAATATGACCAAAGAGGAGATAACCTTTTCCAATGTATGGGGGGTGTGCGATGAGGATCTATTTAATAAGGCGCTAAAAGAATCAGATAAATCATATAAGAAAGGCAAACCATTTTTTAATTACATAATGACAACTTCCAATCATAGACCATATACCTATCCTGATGGAAAAATAGATATACCATCGCATACAGGAAGGTCAGGAGGTGTAAAATATACGGATTATTCTATTGAACAATTCCTGAAAAAGGCAGAACATAAGCCCTGGTTTAAAAACACTATCTTTGTCATAGTAGCAGACCACAATGGAGGAAGTGCCGGAAAGACATCATTACCTGCCTGGCGATACAAGATTCCCCTTTTAATTTATGCGCCAAATATTATAGCCCCGAATACGATAAGTAAAGTATCTTCCCAAATCGATCTTATGCCTACTCTTTTTTCAATTATGAACTGGAGCTATGAAAGTGAATTTTACGGCAAGGACATACTTGACAAAAAATTTCGTGAAAGAGCATTTATTGGAACTTACCAGAAATTGGGTTTTTTAAGAAACAAAAGGCTTGTTATATTGGAGCCGGACAGGAGTGTTCACGAGTATAATATAGTTAATCAGGGTCTTAGAAGTATCAAATATAAAGAAATTACTCCTTTAAAGAAGGATGAATCGGATGCGATAACATATTATCAAAGTGCAAGCTATTTATATAAACATCATCTTGATAAATGGAAACAGTGAAGATCAGGCTTTTCTCAGACGCAAGTTTCGCCAATAGAACAGCACGGGTTCGACAGTCGTAGACAAACGAGACGTGATTTTACATGTAAAAACAAGGAGTTAGAGCGGTAGGTAGGTAGAGGGTGGGTCTATGGACCTTTCAGCCCGATCCCCCCTAAGATGCATATTCCGAGTCAAACCGGCCACTGATTCCTTATAGGTCCTCTTTTTGCCTTCACCGTGAATTGCTGAAAAATATACTTTTTACTTGAAAATATTGTCAAGTAGTTGTAAATTATTACATGGGAATGGAAAGAAAATACTGTCTCTGCTGCGGGGAGAATGTCCCCTGTAATATTGTGATAAGAAACGAGAGAAGAGAACTTACCTGTACCTTTTGTGGCTTTATACTGGGAACAGATAGTCTCTGGGAAGATAGAAGGAGAGCAGCAGGTACATATGCACTTATTGCAGAGGACTCAAAATTTACAAGGACCCTGCTCAAAGAATTAATATTGAAGAAGGTCTTAGCCAGTGAGGTTACAGCACTCTCCAACGGCCTCGAACTCGTTTCAGAATATTCGAGGCTTCTGTCCGGCGATATCCGGGTCAGATTTGTAATAATTGATCTTAATATGCCGGTGATGGATGGACTTACTGCTGCAAGGACCCTGAGGACTCTTGAGGAAAAAAAGAAGAAAAAGAAGGTGCCGATACTCTTTTTCTCCGGAATCAAGGCGGATGAAGGTTTTAAGAAACAGATGGAACTTCTTGCCCCTGCCAATTATGTCAACAAGGGGGCTGACTCTGATACGAAGGTACTTGTTCGCAGGGTGGAGGGACTCCTGAATTTTATCTCGCGACACTATCAGAGTGCCTGATTTTTTTCTGTTGGTATTTCCCCGGCTTCCCCGAGTTCGAGCTATTATGAGTTTTCAGGTTTTTGTGTTTTTATGTTCAGGAGGATTAAGTGATCGTTAAGGATTTATTGTGAAGAATCTAAGGGTGCATCTCTATATCGAAGGGCTTGTTCAGGGTGTCTTTTTCAGGGCTTTTGTAATGGAGCTCGCCCTGAGGTTGGGCCTCACTGGATGGGTAAAGAATCGCCCTGATGGGAGAGTGGAGGCAGTTTTTGAGGGAAAGGAGGAGGATGTTGAGAAGGCGATCACTGAATGTTATAAGGGTTCTCCTGCCGCTCACGTCACCAGGATAGACGTTACCCGGGAGCCTTACAGGAGTGAGCTCAGGGTTTTTGAGATAAGGTACTGAATTATATGGTTTATACAGGTTAAATGAGCGGATTGCTGACGGAGCTGAAAGAGAGGGTGCTTAACGGGGGAGAGATCTCGGAAGCAGAGGCGTCCTTTCTTGCTGATGGTACCGTTGCGCCCCTGTACTCTTTATTCGAGGCCGCCACCTCTGTCAGGGAGCGTTTCAGGGGCAACAGAGTTGACCTCTGCTCAATTGTGAATGCAAAGTCCGGCAACTGTACGGAAGACTGTGCTTATTGTGCTCAATCCACCAGACACAGGACAAATATAAGTGTCTATCCCTGGATGGGGCAGGGTGAAATCTTTCGCAGGGCAA
>QIJG01000320.1 GCA_003232715.1 Nitrospirota bacterium | reverse complement strand
CAAAAAAATTCCTGTGGTTTTTATAGAAGACTCTGTAATATAATAGAATGCTCAAAAAAAATAAATCTATCTGAGGGAGGTTTTTTATGATCAAGGTTTACTATGATAAAGATGCAAACCCTGAGGTCATTAAGGGGAAGAAAATCTGCATAATGGGTTACGGCAGTCAGGGACATGCCCACGCCAACAATCTCCGTGACAGCGGTATGGATGTAGTCATCGGCATCAGGAAGGGCGGAAGCTGGGTCAAGGCCGAGACTGCCGGGTTTACTGTTATGACCCCGGCTGAGGCGTCAAAGGTGTCGGACATTATAATGATACTCCTGCCGGATGAGTATCAGGCGGAGATTTACAGCAATGAAATCGCACCGAACATGAAGCAGGGAGCATACCTTACCTTTGCCCATGGGTTCAATATCCATTTTGGACAGATAGTACCACCGCGTGATGCCAATGTCTTTATGGTCGCCCCAAAGGGACCGGGACATCTGGTAAGGAGCGAATATACAAAGGGAAGCGGAGTGCCCTGCCTCATAGCCATTCATCAGGACCCTTCAGGCAACACAAAAGATATCGGGCTTGCCTATGCCTCCGCCATCGGTGGAGGAAGAGCCGGAATTATTGAGACCACTTTCAGGGAAGAGACCGAAACAGACCTCTTTGGTGAACAGGCAGTCCTCTGCGGGGGTGTTTCAGCACTAATACAGGCAGGGTTCGAGACACTCGTAGAGGCCGGCTATGCGCCGGAGATGGCCTATTTTGAGTGTCTCCATGAGGTGAAGCTGATAGTTGACCTCATATACGAAGGGGGTATCTCAAATATGCGTTACTCCATAAGCAATACAGCCCAATATGGTGACCTCACAAGGGGGCCAAGGGTCATAAATGCGGCTGTCAAGGCAGAGATGCAAAAGATCCTCTCGGAGATTCAGTCGGGCGAGTTCGCCAGGGAATGGATACTTGAGTGCAAGGCTGACAAACCCGTATTCAACGCCCTTACACAAAAGGGCAAGGAGCATCCGGTAGAGGAAGTGGGCAGCCGCCTACGCAGCATGATGCCGTGGCTGAAAAAAGAGAAACTTGTTGATAAGTCAAAGGCTTAGGTTAATTGTCCGCCCCCCTCTGTTTCCCCCGGGCAAGGGGGGAATGAAAAGGGGGGCAACGGGAACGGGAATCAGCGTTCTTTTGTCATTACTTACAATCCTCATCATAATTTCTCCCCCACTGTACGCCGAACAGATAGAGATCGGGGTCATCCGGAACAGTGAAATCATTGTCCGGTTTGAGAAACCGCTTAAAAATGCCGCAGAAGAAGTCGAGGAGATCTATCCGGATATAAAGGCTGGACTGGAGAAGACCATTGGCTGGAAAGTGACCTTCAGACCAACCGTCCTGTTAATCAAAGAGAGCAAAACATTCCGGAAGATGGCCGGCAATAACCAGTTTGTTGCCTTTGCCGTCCCCCGGAAAAATCTGATAGTAATAGACTACTCAAAGATGAAGACACATCCCTTTACCCTCGGAATAACCCTGAGACATGAATTGTGCCACCTCCTTCTGCATCATTACATCAGGGAGGAAAACCTGCCCAGATGGCTTGATGAAGGCATCTCTCAGTGGGTAAGCGGTGGTATAGCAGAGATAATTATGGATACAAAGCGGTCACCCCTCAAAGATGCCGCACTGTCAGGGAGATTTATCCCCGTCAGTGCCCTGACAGAGAGATTTCCAAAAGAGGGAAAGTCCCTGTTACTGGCCTATGAAGAGAGCAAGAGCATTGTGGAATACATGGGCAGGGAATATGGCCGCAACGGAGTGCTTAAGCTACTGAAGAACCTCAGAGATGGTGATGATGTGGATGCTGCAATTCAGAAGGCCTTTAAAACCACGCTTCAGGAGCTTGAGATAAAGTGGCATAAGCAGCTTGGAAAGAGGATTACATGGGTTACATATCTGAGCGGCAACCTTTACGAGCTACTCTTCTTCCTTGCTGCCCTGATAACAATAGCCGGCTTCATAAGACTCTTAATGAAAAAGAGGAATTACAAGGATGATGATGATGATGATGACTACTACGAAGAGTGACTACCGCTTTGCCGTCTCAACAGCAGGATGGGATACAACACCTTTAAGTTCATTCATCAATTCATGTACTGACATTAGGCGGTCTACACGGTAAGCATTGGTACCCACAGTATATAGCGGCTTCTCCTTGTCGGGGTTATAGCCGGCAGAACTTAAGAGCCCGTTACAGATACAGAAGTGAGACTCATTGCTCTCCTTTGCCGGACAGCGGGTATACCTGCCTTCCGTATCTTTTGTAAGAACATAACCCTTATCGCATTTCGGCTGACGGCCGGACACTAATGCTTCCTGATACATAGGTGACTGCCTGATCAACCTTATCGGCAAACCACAGGGCGAGCCTGGCTTCATTTTCACAATTATATCGTCCTGACCGGCCTGAAGCAGGGCAGCCTTGTATTCCGGAGTGGCTGAACTCTCTACAGTCCCGAGAAAACGCGTACCCATCTGAACCCCGTCAGCCCCAAGGTCCAGAAAGCGTTTGATATCAAGACTGGTATAAATACCACCGGCAACGATTATCGGGAAATCACCGTACTGACGGGCTACATCCTTAACCGGGGGGAGCAGGTTCTCCAGGAGATTCTCTTCAAGGTCGATTTGTCCCCACTGGAACCCCAAATGGCCACCGGCAAGTGGACCTTCCAGTACCGCAGCATCCGGCTGATACCCCTGACGTTGCCACCTCTTACAGATTATCCTGAGCGCCCTGGCTGATGATACAATAGGGATCAGGGCAGTGTGTTCAGGCCTGGCAATCGACGGCAGCGCCATCGGCAGCCCGGCACCGGAGATAATCATGTCGGCCCCGGCATCAATGGCACCTTTCACGGAAGCTTCATAGTCACGTCCAAGTGCCACCATTATATTTATACCCACAATACCGCCCTCGCTCTTGGCAAGCGAGATCTCTTCATAGACCGCCTCGTAGGTATTGTACTTCTTCCGGTTGCGCTTGGACAGCAATCTGTCAATTGCTGCACTGGAGATTATGCCAACCCCTCCCTCAACTGCAACTGCACGAGCCAGAGGATAGAGAGAGACACCGATTCCCATGCCTCCCTGAATGATTGGCACATCTATTTTTTTATCTTTGATTTTCAATGGCAGAAACATAAAAAATTCAGATTATCAGACTAAATATTGCTCAGATGCCGAGGTATTTACAAGCCTTAGTTTGTCTTCTTTACATCCATCTTATGTATAATATAATACAATCACACGGGATATTGCAACTTCTTTTTCCCCTCCCACCTCCCGAATAAATAGAAACAGAGACTCAGAAACCTGCGAACTTACCTATCAATACATCGGTAGGTAAATACCTTTACCCATTCAAACCCTCCATTGTATACCCGAAAAAAGAGAGAAGAGAACCTTCTTATTGTTCTGTCCGGCTTCCGGGATGTATTTCATAGATTGAACCTGAAGAACAGTTCTACTTATATACTATAAAAATATGATAAAATAAAAATGTCAGTGCATAGACTGTATGGCTTATATACATCCGGTCAAAACTTCTTTCTGGCCGGTTTTCCAATAATCTGCATTCTATGATAAAATTATATAGAAGATAAAATTATACAGAAACAGAAAAAAGAGCGGAAGAGGCTTCGGTTAATTGAGGCTTTTTCTCCCAAACCGGGAGGCAAATTTCTTATCCCATTATGATAAAAAACTTCAGTAAAATATTTGCATTGTTTTCAAAGCGTGAGAAGCGTCATATCTATTGGCTGTTTTGCGGCATTGTGATTATGGGGATGACTGAAATTACAGGTATCATCTCTATAGCTCCTTTTATGGGTATTGTTTCAAACCCGGGAATTATTCATACCAATAAATACCTGAGTCAAATCTACAATGCCCTGGGTTTTTCCAATTCAAACCAGTTTCTCTTCTTCACCGGGGTGGTTGTACTGGCAGTTCTGGCCTTCGGCAACGGATTTTCATCCTTCATCACATGGCTGTTATTGCGTTTTACTTTTTTACAGGGACATTCTCTCTCTGTACGGCTTCTCAATAAGTATCTCAGCCAACCATATGTCTTTTTTCTTAATCGCAATACAGCGGATTTAAGCAAGAATATTCTTATGGAAGTCCATCGTGTAATTGGTGGGGTACTGATGCCTGGCATGCAGGTATTAACCAAAGTAGTTGTTGCCTTTAGTATCCTTGGATTGTTGATTGTGGTGGACCCATTACTTGCAGTAACGGTCGCCGTAGTACTGGGAGGCGCATATGCCGCTGTTTTTGGACTTGTTCGTATGAAATTGGCCCGCATCGGCAAGACCTCCGCCGAAGCAAGAACGCAGTGTTTTAAGGTGGCGAGTGAAGCCCTGGGAGGCGTTAAGGATCTGAAGCTCTTTGGCAGGGAATCCGTCTTTCTCCAGCGATACTTTACTACATCACGTCAGTTTGCAGGTTATGAGGCAACAAGCCAGATATTCTCTCAATTACCCAGGTACGCACTTGAGACAATTGCATTTGGGGGAATACTGCTGATCGTGCTGTACCTGATCGGAGTAAAACAGAATGCTGAAACGGCATTGCCCCTGATTTCGTTATATGCCTTTGCAGGATATCGGCTTATGCCGGCGTTACAGCGAATATTCATTGGAATGACAACTATCCGGTATAACCTCCCTGCACTGGATATCTTACACAACGACCTTATCCCACAGGATAGCGACTCAGACATGGTTTCCGATCATGCTGAAACAATAGCTCCATTGAAATTCAAAGACAGAATAGAACTTCGTGATATCGTATATTCCTACCCCAATACGTCCATACCTGCAGTTAATAAATTAAATCTTGAGGTCAAGGCTAAAACAACCGTTGGATTGGTTGGGGTTACGGGATCCGGAAAGACCACGACAGTGGACATTATGCTGGGTCTGCTGTCACCCGGCAGCGGGCAACTCATTGTTGATGGCACTGAAATCACCCCTGCAAATGTTCGCAGCTGGCAGAACAACCTCGGCTATGTTCCTCAATCCATTTACCTCACTGATGATACCATCATACGTAATATTGCCTTTGGGGTTAAAGACAACGAAATTGATAACAAAGCCGTGGAACGGGCGGCACGAATTGCGACGCTGCACGATTTTATTATGCGTGACTTGCCCGATGGTTATGATACCCTGGTCGGCGAACGGGGGGTCAGGCTAAGTGGCGGACAACACCAGCGGATCGGTATTGCCCGAGCGTTGTATCATGACCCCAAGGTACTCATTTTTGATGAAGCAACCAGCGCACTGGACGGGATTACGGAAAATGCCATTATGGAGGCAATCCAGAAGATATCCCGGAAAAAAACTATTATCATGATTGCACACCGCTTAACGACCGTTCAGGAATGCGATGTGATTTATATGCTTGAGAAAGGTGAAGTTACAGCTAAGGGAACTTATTCAGAATTGATAGAATCAAGTTCACAATTTCGCAAGATGGCTAATCTTGCCCACCCGGGATCGGCTCTCTGAAAGCCTCATTGCCCTGCAATTATCTTCCATCCTTCAGCCGTCAATGGGTGGGCTGACAACAACACCCTCATCCTTAATCCGATCATGGATTTTTACAACCCGCCCCTGTACTTCAAGCCTCCCCTCAGCAAACAACCTTATTGCATAAGGAAATATCCTGTGCTCATACTTTAATATCCTGTCGGAAAGGCTCTCCTCCGTGTCGTCGTGACAGACGGGCACAGCAGCCTGTATTATGACGGGCCCCGTATCCATACCTTCATCAACAAAATGGACGGTGCAACCGGAAAGTTTGACGCCATAGCTGACCGCCTGTCTCTGGGCATGAAGTCCCGGAAAGGACGGAAGCAGTGCCGGGTGGATGTTCATGATCCTCATCGGAAACAGATCAATGAGGGGTTTTCTTACAACCCTCATAAAACCTGCCAGGACAACAAGTCCCACACCCCTTT
>QIJG01000011.1 GCA_003232715.1 Nitrospirota bacterium | reverse complement strand
ATTATGAGAATCGCTGTACTGACCCTGGGCTGTAAAACAAATCAGGCTGAAAGCAACTATATAAAGAATGCTGCCGTCGGTTCCGGCCACTTGATTGTAACCCTCAAGGACTCACCTGATATATGTATCATAAATACCTGCACTGTAACTGCAAAGAGTGATTACCAATCGCGTCAGATAATCAGAAGGGCCCTGAAAACAGGGGCCAGGGTGCTTGTAACAGGTTGTTATTCAGAGATAAGCGCTGATGAAGTGACTGCCATATCTCCTGATTTAAAGATTATCGCTAATCAACAAAAATCTAATATTATCAATATATTAGGTATTAATACTGAAACTGTTTCCTTAAACTATTTCCCGGATCGCTCACGTCCTTTTGTGAAGATACAGGATGGCTGTAATTATTCATGTTCATACTGCACAATTCCAAAGGCAAGGGGGCACTCCGTGAGCAGGCCTGTGGAGGAGATTGCAGGAGAGATAAGTATGCTCGAAAGCAATGGTTTTGCCGAGGTGGTGCTTACAGGAATACATATCGGTCATTACGGATACGACCTTGAACCTAAAGCATCACTTTCACTTTTACTCGATAACATACTGACTTATACAAATAAGATACGGATACGGCTTAGTTCTATCGAGGCCAATGAGATAGATGACCATCTGTTGAAACTCCTCTCGGATAAAAGGGTTTGTCCGCACCTGCATATACCTTTACAGAGCGGCGATGATCTGATTCTGAAACAGATGAAAAGACCTTACAGCAGGCTGTATTATATCAATAAAGCTCAAGAAATACTTAAGAGATCCCCAGGGATTGCAATAGGAACTGATATCATTGTGGGTTTTCCAGGGGAAGGTGAAGCGGAATTTCTGAATACAAGTAGATTGGTTGAAGAGATACCTTTTTCATATCTCCACATCTTTCCATATTCAGACAGGCCTGGAACGCTGTCAGCAAGCATGCCCGACCAGGTTAGCCCGGAGATCAGAAAGGCACGGGCACAAGTGCTTAAAAAGGTTGATAATGATAAGAGAACGGCCTTCAGACATGCCCAGATAGGTAGATCCCTGAATGTGGTCTGTGAGAAGAGGCTCTGGAATGGCTTGTATAAGGGCAAATCAGAGAATTATCTTAATGTTTACTTTGCTAATACGCACTGTCAGCACGGAAGACTTGTAAGTATCCGGGTTTCTGAAGGCTTTCAGGACGGTCTCCTCGGAACTTCCTTATAAAGAAGAAGGAACGCCTTGATTTATAAGGTTTTTATGTCTGCCTAAAACTTATACAAAACCGAACACCCTTAGCTGATTCCGGCATTTAGCGATGATTTGCACATGCTTAATAACAGGTTATCAACATGGAATGTTAATATGTAACGTCTGATAATTTATATTATGTTAAATTGCAAACAGATTTGAAACGAGATTCCTTGCTTTGTCACCAGTGCTTCTATCCTTATCCAGGCTGTTCAGGGATGCTGGTCAAGCATTTTCTTGCCGAAAAAACTCTTCAGATAAGTTACTGCCTCCTTCCTGCTCCCTACCATTCCTGCAAATTGTGCCTTTTTTACCTCATACAGGAGCCTTCCCACCGTGGGTCCCTCAGCAACACCGGCAATCTCTGCTATATCCTCACCATCAAGCACGGGATTGCCGGATATCATGAGATACCTCATGGCCTTATCATAAAGGTCCTCCCTTCCCTGTATCAGGATGGCCTCCAGAATTGAATCTCCAAGCCTTTCAAAACAGTCGTATAACACCTCATCGCTTGCATCCCTGCTGCTCAAAACCCCTTTCTGACGCTTTTTAAACAAGGTTATACGTGTTTTAATCTTTTTTGACAGCCTCAATCGTGTGGTTTCCATACCTGTCTCCTCAAGCAGGATATCGAGCAGTATCAGACCCTTCAGCGTAAGGGCCTGCGATATCTCTGTGTCCAGGTCCTGCTTAAAATCTTCAGGTGCTCCTTTAAGTTTCCATGTTACCTCAACCAGTTTCTGCATTACGTTACCCAACTCGTTGTTTTCTATGGGAATTGCTTCACTACCGAGACTGTCTTCAAATGCTTCCCTTAGTGCTCTCAGGCACGCCTTTGACTGCAGGAGCTTAAAAAACTCTAAAGTTATCCTTTCAGGGGCAGACTTCCGGAGAAGACCCTTATGCCTCCTTATCGCCTGTCTTGTATCGTCATCTATATGCCCGTCTAACTCACCAGCAAACCTGTATGCCCTGATCAGGCGCACAGGGTCGTCTCTAAGGTTCTCTTCCCTTGTCATCCTGATACACCCAGCCTCCAGGTCGGAAATTCCGCCTAAAGGGTCATACAGGCCTGCCTCAACTGAAAAGGCTATGGCATTGATGGTAAAGTCCCGCCTCAGCAGGTCATCACTAATCCCGTTGTCATACTTGCTGAAATCAAGGGTTGACCCGTCTTTCAGGGCAATCCTTACGGTTGAACCATCTTTAAGTTTTACTACAGTTCCACCGACATAACCCTTTATTTTATAAGCAATGTTGTCTGGTTCTCCTTTTACAGCAAAGTCTCTGTCTCCGGATATCTTCGACAGAAAGGCATCCCGTATAAAGCCACCCACAAGATAAGTCCCGGGTATTTCATTGAAGACCAGCTGATTTAACCTGTCGTCAAGGATTCTATGACTTACTATTCCTGTATCGTCCATTAATCAAAAATCCTTTAATAGAAAATCTGCCTGATATAAAATAGTATCATATGCGTAGACCCAAACTGGACATATATCCGGATCAAGTATCGGAAGGAATGGACACGATGTCCATCGAGAATGAGTGAAGAGTCTATCATATCCCTTTCAACAACCATTTATCTATTGTTTCAGACATGGCAAGGCAAACAGACTGTGTCCTATAAGTCCCTGAGTTATATGGATTTCCCGAAATTACTGTTGCTTTTTCACCTGTATTTCTTTTAATATTAATCACTTATGCGGGCGTAACTCAGCGGTAGAGTGTTAGCTTCCCAAGCTGAAGGTCGCGGGTTCGAATCCCGTCGCCCGCTCCAGTATAAACCAATATCAATAATGAATCTGAAAAACTTTTTCTCCTGCATAGCCCTACCCTGCCTTATAATCCTCCTGTGCTCATCATCAGCCCTGTCATCAGGCAGCTCCGGCACTTTTTCCCTGTCCCCGGATGAAGATGTCTTTGGTTCTGTCAGTAAATACATTATCAGGGACGACAAAGAGACACTCGTAGAACTTGCACTCAACAATGACCTTGGCTATAACGAGGTCGTTGACTCAAACAGGGGCATTGATCCATGGTATCCCGGCAGAGGAGCCAGGGTTGTGATACCAACATCCTGGATACTGCCTGATATCCCCAACAAATATAAACTTAAAACAGGGGCAGGGAATCTCGTGGTGCTGAACCTTGCAGAACTCAGGCTGTATCTGCTGAAGAGGGATAAAGGGCGTTTGAATGTAACCACCTTTCCTGTAGGCATAGGCAGGGAGGGTTTTGATACACCGGAGGGCATGTTCAGAATAATAGAGAAGCTGAAGGACCCGGTATGGATAATTCCTGCTTCCTTCAGGGATGAATATCAGGAATTACCGGACATTGTCCCCCCCGGACCGGAGAACCCATTGGGTCAATATGCACTCAGGCTCTCAAACCCCCTATACCTCCTTCACGGCACCAACAAACCCCTTGGTGTGGGCAGGAGAGTAAGCCATGGCTGTCTCAGGATGTATCCGGCAGATATTGAGAAGCTTACAGGATGACAAAGGTCGGGGATAATGTATTAATCCTCTACCAGCCGGTAAAGATCGGCCTCAGGGGGAAAACTCCCTACATTGAAGTACACAAGGACTACCGTAACAATAAGGAGCTATTCCAGGAAGCCGTCAACCTGTTAAGGAGACGAAATCTCCTGACAATGACAGACCTGAATATCCTATACTCTGCAATTAATGAAAAAAGCGGTATCCCTGTCAGACTGACATACACTGAATAAGATCGAGGGAACCGGCATGTCAGTTTGGCACGTAAGCTAAGCTATTGTTTTCTTAACGGCCCTTAATTTATAAAGTCCTTGCTCCTCGCAGACTTTTACACCACCTTTGATATTTTTTCAAGAATTTCCTTGTCTTCTCCAAACTTGCATATTGCTTCACAATCCTTTCTTAATTCAGAAAAAACTATATAATGAATTTCAACATCACCTCTAAAAGACCATTTCCTTTGTGTTAGAAATTATTTTTCAGGTCTTTTTCTCTTCAGGCGACTCATCTCCGTAATAGTAGTGGTAGTAGTTGTGATAATAACCGTAGC
>QIJG01000291.1 GCA_003232715.1 Nitrospirota bacterium | reverse complement strand
TCAGGGTAGTGAAGGGATAATCAGCGATTTTTGGCCTTGCCGAGGATATGGCGGCTATGAGGGTGGATTTTCCGGCATTGGGAAGTCCGATGAGACCGACGTCGGCAAGGAGTTTAAGCTCGAGAATAATCTTCCTCTCTTCTCCGGGTTCTCCGGGCTGGGCAAACCTTGGCGCCTGTCTTGTGGATGTGGCAAAATGTGCATTGCCGAGTCCCCCCCGTCCCCCCTTTGCAATTAGTATCCCGGCAGATGGGGCGTCGAGGTCTGCAATCACCTCTCCGGTCTCGGCATCCTTTACAACAGTGCCCACCGGAACCCTGACAATAAGGTCCTTACCGTCACGGCCGTGCATCTTCTTGCCCATTCCGTGCTGTCCGCGTTCTGCCCTGTATGTCTTCCTGTACACATAGTCGAGCAGGGTGTATAGCTGGGGATCCGTCCGTATAATTATATGTCCGCCCCTGCCTCCATCGCCTCCGTTAGGCCCTCCCTTTGGAATAAACTTCTCCCTCCGGAAGCCGACACATCCCCTGCCGCCGTCACCGGCCTTAAGATCTATTTTCACATAATCAATAAACTTCACTTTTAAATGCCCCCTCATCCCCCTATACTAACGTGGGGATTGTAAAGTTTTTCCTTGAAAACGGAAATAACAATAATATTAAATGTCTCATAATTGACATCAAAGAACCACACCACACACATGGCCTGAATGTCATACTCA
Organism: Nitrospirota bacterium; assembly: GCA_003232715.1. Lineage (GTDB taxonomy): Bacteria > Nitrospirota > Thermodesulfovibrionia > Thermodesulfovibrionales > JdFR-85 > BMS3Bbin07. Next base: position 4,508 of record QIJG01000291.1, on the reverse strand, counting down.
CGCTCTTTCCCCTTTGAAGGGGAATGGCTGTTGTCTTGATTAATAGTTCACTCCCCCTCCCCCTAACCCCCTCCCGCCAGGGGAGGGGGGACTTGATAAGTGCGTTCCTCTTTGATAAGGCAGTACCCCTTTGTTTCCTCCCCAGTGCCGTGTCAACTCTTTCCGGCTTGTCCGGAATCAAAGAGGGATATGATTCCCGACGTTGCGGGAATGACAATCCTCCGACATAACAAGGTTGACATGACACTATGGGGGACATGGCTATATCGTGCAGTGAAAATGGTCAAGGCAGTACTCCTGTTCCCTCCCCAGGGGGGAGATGGATATATTGTGCAGTGAAAATGGTCAAGGTAGTACTCCTTTGTTCCCTCCCCAGGGGGGAGATGGATATATCGTGCAGTGAAAATGGTCAAGGTAGTACTCCTGTTCCCTCCCCAGGGGGGAGATGGATATATTGTGCAGTGAAAATGGTCAAGGCAGTACTCCTGTGTTCCCTCCCCAGGGGGGAGATGGATATATTGTGCAGTGAAAATGGTCAAGGTAGTACTCCTGTGTTCCCTCCCCAGGGGGGAGATGGATATATTGTGCAGTGAAAATGGTCAAGGTAGTACTCCTGTGTTCCCTCCCCAAGGGGGAGATGGATATATTGTGCAGTGAAAATGGTCAAGGTAGTACTCCTTTGTTCCCTCCCCAAGGGGGAGATGGATATATTGTGCAGTGAAAGTGGTCAAGGTAGTTACTCCTTTGTTCCCTCTCCCTTGACGGGGGAGGGTTAGGGTGGGGGTGAACTATTACCAATAACACAGTTTAACAAATTCTGTTTTTTTTCTTTGTTCAATGGAATTATACACAATCATAGGGGGACGGATGGTTAAGACCATGCAGAACAGGCTTCAAAGGTGCAGGGTTTCAATCTAATAACGCTTTTGAAGATGAACCCCCAAAATATTATCATAGAAGATTGAGACAAGGGCCTCGCAGGAATATATAAGAGACCCTGGATGTTTTAACTCACTGCCTCTGCAGGGTATACGCTTATCTTCATCTTTGCCCGGCCTTTCCTTTCAAATTTTACAACACCGTCAATCAAGGAATATAGCGTGTCATCTCTACCCTTTTTGACATTAAAACCCGGATGGAATTTAGTGCCCCTCTGCCTGACAAGAATATTTCCCGCCCTTACAACCTCACTGCCGTATCTCTTTACACCGAGACGTTGCGATTCACTATCTCTGCCGTTTCTTGAACTGCCGACACCTTTTTTATGAGCCATTATTATCCTCCGTAGACTATATCATCTATCTTTATCTTTGTGAAATACTGCCTGTGTCCCCTGAGTCTCCTGTACCCCTTACGTGGTTTCATCTTGAATACGATGACTTTCCTGTTCTTTGATGTCTCAACCACTGATGCCTTGACAGCCGCCCCTTCTATATACGGGGTTCCGGTAATCATCGTTCCTTCTTTTGATAGAAAGAGAATCCTGTCAATGCTGAGTGGATCCCCGGGGTTTGCATCAATCCTGTCAACATTAAGTACCTGTCCTTCTGATACCCTGTATTGTTTACCGCCTGTTTCTATGATAGCGTACATAAGGAAAGTCCTCCTGTTAGGCAATTTAAATCCGCTTCAGCCTGATCCTGTATCAATAGACCGTAATATGCAGACTGCATGTAAATATCTCAATCTGAACATATATTTAAACGTAAGCAGGGATAAAAAGTCAAATCAGTTACAATAAGGAGTCGATGTATTCCTTAAGAACCTCTCTGTCTCTATCTGCAAGAGAAAAGAATTCAATACCAATTCTGTAAGGAGCATCACTGATTTCAGGTTCAAACAGGTTTGCTACCCTTCCTTTGACAGAGACCTCTTTGCCGCCGTTTGACTTGGTGAGTGTCATGAGGAATTCTGAATTTACTTCAAGGGGTGTCTCTGATTCGATTAGCATGCCGGAGAGGCTGATCTTTTTCACTGTAAAATTATGAGGGCATTGAATGTGTGCGTCACCGGGCTTCAGGTTAAACCGGCCAAGGATACGTTTTTCCAGTGTGAGGATGCGGTTTTTTTCAATAAATTTGAGCAAAGACAGGGTTTTTTCACTCAGAACATCCTCAAATTTAATGCCGGCCCTGTAGATGGGGACAACTTCACCTGCAGGTGATACTATGGTCTTGTCAAGTTTTGACCATATCACCTGCCCCTTCAGGTTAAGAAGTTCACCTTTATGGTTTGCCTTGATTGTATATTCCTTATTAACAGAGATCATATGGTTTGCCTCAACAGCCATCCCGTCAAGACTCATGTTGAGTATTTTAACGTTAAGGATAAAGGTGAGGCAGCCCTCGATACCATCGACATCATATCTCCTGTTTTCCCTTCTTTCTTCATAACTATCGGTCATTTTTTTATTAAGCCCCCATATTTTCCTTTGCAGTTACTCCATCCCTCCCATCACTCCATCACTCCATCACTCCATCACTCCATCACTCCATCACTCCCTTACCCCATCACTCCCTTACTCCATCACTCCCTTACTCCATCACTCCCTTACTCCATCACTCCAAAATCATTTATTAGATGCATTATTTGACTATAATCCCCGCATACCCGACGACATGATCGTAATCTCCGCTTACCTCTGCTGAAGTTGCGTATTTTATGAGCTCTGATGTAGTAGCTCCAAACTCGATAGCAGCATAGAGCATGGTTGTTACAGGCAAATACCCGCACATGGATATCCCTTTGGACAGAACCGTACTGTAAAGGCCTTCAGGGTCAAGGGAGAGTATATGTTCGATGGCAAGGCTGTCGAGGGATTTTGCCTGTGAGTCTGAAACATAGTGGCTCATATCGGAGCTTGCAATTATTGTAACAGGGTAATCAATGCCCTTTATGGCCTTTGCAATGGACTTTCCGGTTGTTTCGCATTCATCGAGAGAGGACTGCATAAAGATTATGGGTACAATCTTTATATTTGTGCTGAAGTATGCTATGAAGGGCAACTGGACCTCGATTGAATGTTCAAACATGTGAGCCCTCGTATCCTGACTGATGGTTTCCGGTGCATTTTTGTAAATCCGGTGTGCAAGCAGCTCGTCAATAGTGAAATTCCCTGTTGGTATTTCCCATATGCCGGCCGGCATGAGGGAGATTTTTTCACCAAGGCCCGTATGGTTTGGCCCAAGGAAAACAAAGGTATCGGGGAGCTGAATCCTTGAGTAGACAGCCCCGGCAACATGGCCCGAGTATATAAGGCCTGCGTGAGGACAGACAGCCCCGATAACAGGTTCTTTGGGGGTGTCAATGATATATTGTGAGACCTGCTCTGTCAGCCCCTCCGGTATTCCAGGATAGAACTGTCCTGCAACAGCGGGTTTCCTGAGCATCAAAACACCTCTTCTTCCTCGTCATAGGTTACATTCGTAAAATCAGCAAACCTGGTGGATTGAGAAAGATAGGTAAGCCTTACAGTTGCAGTCGGACCATTACGCTGTTTGGCTATAATAATCTCAGCCTTGCCCTTGTTGGCATTGTTGTTTTTGGAATACACCTCGTCACGATACAGGAAGACTATTACATCAGCGTCCTGTTCAATTGCCCCGGACTCTCTGAGATCCGCAAGATTCGGCCTTTTGTCCTGCCTCAGCTCAACTCCCCTGTTCAGCTGGCTCAGGGCGATGACAGGCAGGTCCAGCTCCTTTGCAAGGGCCTTCAGCGACCGGGATATCTCTGATATCTCCTGTTCCCTGCGCTCAAAATTACCCCTGCCCCTCATGAGCTGCAGATAGTCGACAACCACCATGCTGAGGCCGTGCTCCATCTTGAGTCTCCTTGCCTTGGCCCTCATTTCAAGTACCGAGGTGTTGGAGGCATCATCAATGAAGATCGGGGCCTCTGCGAGTTTTCCGGCTGCTGAGGTTAATTTGTGCCAGTCCTCCTTGCGTATAATTCCTGACGCTGTTTGAGTCGACCATGGCCTCGGAACAGAGCATCCTGAGGGCAAGCTGTTTTTTTGACATCTCAAGGCTGAATATCGCCACAGGCTCGTTCAACTCAACCCCTACATGCTGGGCAAGATTCAGGGCAAAGGCGGTTTTTCCCATTGAGGGGGCGTCCACCGACAATAATCAGGTCGCCCGGCTGAAAGCCTGTTGTAATCTCATCAAGGTCCCTGAAGCCCGAGGGTACGCCTGTTATGGCTTCTTTACGGTCATAGAGTTGCTCTATCATCTCAAAACTGTCCTTAATAATCTCTTTCAGCCTGGAAAATGGCGCCTTGATGCGTTTGTCGGATATTTCAAAGATCGTTTTTTCTGCAAAATCCACGAGGTCGTCGGCAGGGAGGTTTTCTTCATATACCGTGGTTGCGATATCGGTGGCAGAGCGGATCAGGGCTCTCATAAGGGCCTTTTCTTTAACGATCTTGGAGTGATATCTCACATTGGCAGATGTTGGAATGACATTTACGAGAGAGGATAAATATGATACCCCTCCGATGGATTCAA
>QIJG01000123.1 GCA_003232715.1 Nitrospirota bacterium | reverse complement strand
ACCGTTAATGAATACAGGAAGTACATTGAGAAGGATGCAGCCCTTGAGAGGAGGTTCCAGCCCGTATATGTGGGAGAGCCCTCGGTAGAGGATACCATATCCATACTCAGGGGACTGAAGGAGCGTTACGAGGTTCATCACGGGGTCAGGATAAAGGATTCGGCACTTGTGGCAGCGGCAGTGCTGTCAAACAGGTACATCACCGACAGGTTCCTTCCGGACAAGGCGATAGACCTTATTGACGAGGCCGCTGCAAGACTCAGGATGGAGATAGACAGCATGCCCACGGAGCTTGACGAGATAGAGCGGAGGCTGAGGCAGCTTGAGATAGAGAAGCAGGCTGTGATGAAGGATGATTCAAAGGATGCAAAGGAAAAACTGGAGAAACTGCAGAAGGAGATTGCAGAGCTTGAAGAGAAGAGGAATGCCCTCAGAGCCCAGTGGATGAGTGAGAAGGAGATCATACAGAGGATAAGGGAGCTGAAGGAACAGATAGAGCAGGCCCATTTGGACTCTCAAAAGGCTGAACGTGAGGGTGATCTTACAAAGGCGGCAGAGCTGAAATACGGAAAGCTGATCGAGCTTCAGAAGGCGCTTGAGGAGGAAAACAACAAGCTTCACGACTTTCAGACCCGCAGGCGTCTGCTCAAGGAAGAGGTGGATGAGGAGGACATCGCAGAGGTCGTCTCAAAGTGGACGGGCATTCCTGTAAGCAGGATGCTTGAGGGTGAGACAGAGAAACTCCTGAAGATGGAAGAGAGGTTAACCCAGAGGGTTGTGGGGCAGGACGAGGCCATCAGGGCTGTGGCGGATGCGGTCAGGAGAGCGAGGGCAGGCATACAGGATCCGAACAGACCAATTGGTTCCTTCATATTCCTCGGCCCTACAGGTGTAGGAAAGACGGAGCTTGCAAGGGCTCTTGCCGAGTTCCTCTTTGACGACGAGAATGCACTCATCCGTATAGATATGTCCGAGTATCAGGAGAGGCATACCGTCTCCAGGCTGATAGGTGCACCTCCCGGTTATGTCGGGTACGAAGAGGGTGGACAGCTCACAGAGGCCGTCAGGAGGAGGCCCTATTCAGTGATACTCTTTGACGAGGTTGAGAAGGCACATCCGGAGGTCTTCAATGTACTGTTGCAGCTCCTTGACGACGGAAGGCTTACAGACGGTCAGGGCAGGACAGTTGATTTCCGCAATACCGTCACCATAATGACATCTAATATCGGGAGTCTTCATATACAGGAACTGCTTGAAGCGAGGGAGAAGGTACCAGGGGCTCAGTGGAATACAGACGATGATAAGGAATTGAAGAACCGTGTGATGGAAGACCTGAAGACGTTCTTCCGTCCTGAATTTCTTAACAGGGTCGATGAGATAATAATCTTTAACCCGCTCAGCAAGGAACTCCTGAAACAGATAGTTGATATCCAGGTAACCAGGATGAAGAAGTATCTGAAGGAAAAAAAGATAGATATAGTCCTTACCGAGTCAGCCAAGGAACGCCTTGCAGAGATTGGATACGATCCTGTATACGGTGCGAGACCGCTTAAGCGGGTAATCCAGAAAGAGGTACTGAATCCCCTTGCAAAGCTTCTTCTGGAGGGGAAGGTTGCTGAAGGAGATACCCTGGAGGTTGATTTTGAGGATGGTGAAATGGTCTTTGAAAAGATCGTTGTGGCGGAGATGGATGCGTAAAATCGGGTTGCGGGTTAACAACTGCAAAAAGCAATAATGCGGGCCTTTGGACCTGGAATAAAGGGTGAGTATTTATCCCGTTCGTATTGCGAGGAGGTGGTAGATATGTCACTCGTTAAATGGTCACCCATGAAGGAAGTTGGAGACATACAGCTCACCTCAACCACTTATCTCTTAAACTCCTGATAATCCTTTTCCAGGTCTTTATCCTTAAGGAGCATAAGGGAAATGATAAAGGGTGTCTTGATCCACAGAATAACGCCCTGCTTCAAGTTAAAATAAGCTATGGCTGAACAAGCGGTTACCTTGGGAGAAAAACTGAAGACCGTTCCTGAAAAACCCGGTGTCTATATATTTAAAGACCGGAAGGAACGGATTCTCTATATTGGAAAGGCGCGGAATCTCAGAAACAGGCTGAAGAGCTATTTTCAGCAATCTGCAAACCTTGGACCAAGAAAGACGGTTATGCTCGAACGGCTAAGGGATTTTGCCTTTGTGGTTACAGAAACTGAAATTGAGGCCCTTGCCCTTGAGGCAAACCTCATAAAACAGCATAAACCGCGCTACAACATCATTCTCAGGGACGACAAGAACTACCCCTACCTCAAACTCACCATCAATGAGGAGTGGCCGCGCCTTGAAGTTGTCAGGAGAATAACAAGGGACGGTGCCGTCTATTTCGGGCCCTGTATCCCGGCTTCATCAGTAAGGGAGGCACTCGCCTTTATCAGGAGACACTTCAACATAAGACCCTGCCGTTACAGGCTTGACAGGCCGATGCGTCCCTGTGTTCAGTACCAGATGGGCAGATGTCCCGCCCCATGTGCCGGGCTTGTTTCAAGGGATGAATACCTCAAGGCGGTAAAAGAGGTTGAAAGGTTTCTGAAGGGAGAGAAGAAGGAGTTGATAGAGGAGCTGGAGGGGAGGATGCAGAGGTTTTCCGAGGAGCTGAGGTTTGAAGAGGCTGCCGGGATAAGAGACAGATTGCAGGCACTCAGGGGGGCCTTTGAGTCACAAAAGGTGGTCTCTCCGGAGCTTGGTGATATTGATGTGACAGGATTTTACCGCGAGGGAGTTGATACGGTCTTCCAGGTCTTCTTTATAAGAAACGGCATCCTGATAAGTGCAAAGGATTTTCATCTTAAAGATACTGAGTTCATTCCCGGGGAGGAACTCTTTGAAAAATTCATTACACTCTTTTATGCAAAGGAGATAATTCCGCCTGATGAAATTGTGGTTCAGGTAAGGCCCGAGGGAGTTGAGGAACTCGGGAAGTGGCTGTCTGCAAAAAAAGGGGGAAGGGTAAAAATCAGGCTTCCTGAAAGAGGCAAGAAGAGAGACCTGATCAATATGGCTTCAGAGAACGCAAGGATTATCCTGCATACCGGAAAAGGCGCTGCATCAAAGGAAGTGATGAAGCAACTTAAAGAAAGACTCGGGCTTAAAAAGATACCCGACTCAATCGGGGCCTTTGATGTCTCCACAATCTTCGGCAGCCATTCTGTTGGCGCCTTTGTCTGGTGGGAGGATGGTGAATTCAGGAAAGAGATGTACAGGCGACTGAAGATCAGGGATGTCAGCGGAATGGATGATTACTCGATGATGAGGGAGATTGTTATACGCACAATCAGTAACCTGAAGGGCAACATTCCTGACCTGATATTGATAGACGGAGGAAGGGGGCACTTTGAGGTAGCCATGAGTGCTTTATCAGAGGTGATGGGAGAGGAGGTCCAGGACATAGATGTTGTTGCAATAGCAAAGGGGCCTGACAGGGCGTTTCTGAAAGATGGCACAGATATTCTTCTTGATGACAGCGGGCCTGATGCGCTCCTCCTTAGGCGTCTCCGCGATGAGGCGCACCGGTTTGCAATAAGTTTTCACAGAAAGCTCCGGGGTAAGGGTCTCCTTGAGTCAAGGCTTGAAAATATAAAGGGGGTTGGAAAGAAGAGGAGGCTTGCCCTCCTTAGGCACTTCGGCTCTATTGAGGCCATTAAAAAAGCATCTGTTGAAGATGTAGCCAGGGTTGAGGGTATGAACAGAAAGGTGGCCGGGAAGTTACTGTCGGAACTCTGAGGTTAATTTTAAGCCCGGTTACATATCAGAGAGTGTGCATCCCGGTATTATCTTCACGCGACAGTTTCCGTTTTTATCGTAAGAGAGGTATTTTTCATAATCAATCCCTTTGCAATAGGTTGTTTTACAGGTAAGGTCGGAATATATAT
>QIJG01000023.1 GCA_003232715.1 Nitrospirota bacterium | reverse complement strand
GTTCATCCATCCGGTCAACAATGAATATTACTGAAAAGACGGCAGAAAGCATGGATGCAACAATCAGCAGCAGCACGCCGAATTCCCGGATATAAAGTCTTTGCAGCCTGTTCAATCTCTCCTCCTTTTTAAATTGATAGGAAAGTATAAACCACAGAGACACGGAGACATGGAAAAAAACAATTTTTTGTAATAGTTCAGTACCCCCTCCCGCCAGGGGAGCTTGATAGTGCATTCCTCTCTGGCAAGGCAGCACCCCCTTTGTTCCCTCCCCCTTGACGGGGGAGGGTCAGGGTGGGGGTGAACTATTACAATTTTTTTAATCTTTAAAGATTATACTCTCTTCTTCTCTGTGTCTCCGTGTCTCTGTGGTTAAGATTATATTTATTCTTTATTTTTCTCTTCTATAAAGTAAAACCGCCACGGCAGTAAGCACTGCAAATGGTATCCAGCAGGCAAGATTATTGAGTTTTCCCGCCCTGACGAGATTTTCAAAGTACAGCAGTGCTATATAGTAGAGTGTAAAGACCATGAGACCGATTATGAATCCACCGGTCTTTCCTGTTCTTCCCGCCCTCAGCGAAAGTGCGGGAGCAAGGAATGCAAGTGCTATAATAAGTGCAGGGAAACTGAGCCTTCTGTGAAACTCGATAAAGTAGCTTGCACCGTTTGTCTTCTCTGTAACAGCTTTTTTGTATAATTCGGAAAGGGTCATCTCACTTTTCTTCCTGCTTAAAATATCTCCGCTCAGTCTGATAGTGAATTTATATTCAGCAAAGTTAATCTCTGTGCTGGTATCCTTGTTTACTATGTGAACCGTTCCGTCTATAAGACTGAACGCCGGCTGCATATCTTTGTCAAGAGTGAGCTTTCCCTCCCGTGCTACGATTACCCGTTCAGATTCCGGATTACGGCTATCCGAGATAAAGATGCCCCTGAATACACCCTCGTCGGTCTTCCGGTTAACAAGGATTAAAAAGCCCTTAAAGGAGGTAAAGAAGACCCCGGGTTCAATGGACATAGGTGCCCTTTCTCTCAGCACCAGGTTGATCTCTCCTCTAAGTGTCTTGCTGCTTAAGGGCATTAGATAAAGAGTGATAAAAACGGAAAAGGCGAGGAGTATGGCAGAGAGATAAAATACAGGTCTTGTAATCTCCCCGAATCTCATGCCTGAGGACCTCAGTACCGTTAGTTCGTTGTCAACCCCCAGCCTTCCGTAGGTAAGGAGCACGGAGAGTAGCAGTGCCATCGGGATGGTGAGAACCAGAAGCTGAGGCTGTATAAGGATGAGCACCCAGGTCATATCAAGATATGAGGCTCCAACTCCTGACATAAGCCTGCTCAGCCTGAGGACTTTCTCCATCATCAGTACCATATTAAGGCCGATAATGCAGACCATAAAGGTCAGTCCAAGTTCTCTCATTATGTATCTGTATATCACCATAGGGAGAGCATATTTTAACAGATTGAAGAACGGCAGCGCAGAAGAGCTCTACTGTGCTATAAAATTATTGCTCTTCCTGCACAAGGGTGTTGCAAAAAGGACACACCCGGGATATTGGATCTCTTTAATATTTAAGGATAAATGTGTGGCCTGATTTTTGCATAAGCTATTCTATTTTAATTCCCTGTCAACTTCTCTATTTAATTATTTAATTGAGTTATTTCAGACATAAATGTATGCAAAAAATGCTTGACAAAAGTTACGGATAATGATATAAATTAAATCAGATAGTGAACAAGACAGGAGTCTTCCTGTAGAGTGAATCAGGTTGAATTTAATGGCATGGCATACATAATAGAGATACCGTATTTAATGGCGTGGAAAGACCCGCTGATTTCAGATACAGGGAGGTGATATCGGGAGTACAGAGGATTAGCAAACAGTAAGGTTTAAATGTTATCAGGAGGTTCAGGGAAAGTTGAAGCATCTAAAAGACCCCTGTGTTATACAGGGCAGAAATATAATTTAAAGGAGGGTTGGAAAAGTGAAAAAGTATTTTGTGTTTATGAGTTTCATGATAATGGCTGTTTCCATTGCACTGCTGTCCATACCCGTAAAAGCCTCAGCAGCCGACCTGCAGGTCAAATGGTTCGGTTATTCACAGATTACGGTAGAGGGTGGTAACGGAGTAAGCGAAAAGTATAGTGATCCTCAGGTCGGCGCCGACAGGGTTCGTATCGGTTACAATGCAACCCTGGGCAATGTCTTCAGCAAACTGCAGATTGATTTTAACCAGGCTGGCGTTAAGTCTGAAGAGACTACGGTCATAAACAAAAACGTTCTTACCTCAGCCAGTAATACGAACATCCTGCCGAATATCATCAAGGATGCCGACGTTGGTTACAAATTCAATAACACCGCTTCAGTCAAGGCCGGTATCTTCAAGACCCCTGTGGGGATGGACTTTAATTTCTCCGGTAAAAAGCTGGATATCACAAAACGTGGTATGGAGAAGGCTCTTGTGCTTGAACGTTCCCTTGGCGTGATGGTGAGCGGTCGCAAGATTGCCGGCGGATTCGGTTATGACATAGGCTACTTCAACCCGACAACCCGTAGTGCGGCAGTGAGCGGTGGTACACCTGGTGATGCCAAGGCATATGCCGTGCGCGGTATGTACGATATGGGCAAAATGTTCCATCTTGAAGCATCCTACGGTAAGAGCGAGACGGCTGGTGGCTATTTACCAGGTAACGTCGCTTCAAAGGACTACAGTGTCCTGGATGTTGGTGCTGCTTACACGATTCAGGGAGCCACGCTTAAGACTGAATACATTGATGGCAAGAATGTCGAGGGTGTAGATGGAAAAGACCAGAGTGTATGGTATCTGCATGCAGGTTATCAGTTCACCCCAATGTATGAAGGAGTGGTCAGGTATTACAAGGGAAAGGCTGATGCTTCCAATGGTACCAGTACCAGCCTTGGCAATACCTTTATCGGCCTGAACATCTATCTGAACCCGGCAAAGAAATATGCCTCACGTATTCAGTTGAACTATGTGCTTGCAAGTGGGGATAAGGATACATGGAATGGTCTTAGTGGTTACACGGATGACGCCTTCCTGGCACAGTATCAGGTTGCATTTTAAGTCTTCTTAAGATTAACAGATGAAACTAAAAAGACCGGTCAGGAGTTCCTGACCGGTCTTTTTAGTTTCATCTGAGATTTTCAAATCATGATCTTTGCTACAAACTCCTCAAGGTCATCCTCAGCACGCAAAAATTCATCTACTACCCGAGGGTCAAAACGGGTTCCCGATACTGAAGTGATATACTCCTTTGCCTCTTTAAATGGGATTGCCTTCCGGTATGGTCTGTCCACGGTGAGGGCGTCGAGGGTGTCGCAGACTGCAAAGATCCTTGCCCCCAGGGTTATTTCAGTTCCCTTCAACCCCCGCGGATATCCTGAGCCGTCATAGAGTTCGTGGTGGGAGTGTATTATATCTGCAACCCTCGAGAGGTATCCTATGTGATTTATGATCCTGTAACCTGTTTCCGGATGCTGAGCCATTATAGAGGTCTCTTCTTCAGAGAGTTTTCCCTGCTTCAGCAGGATGGAGTCAGGTATGCCTATCTTGCCTATATCATGCAGTAGTGAGCCGCAGTATATATCTACAAGGTCTCTACCTGTTATCCCGATTTTCCGGGACAGGATCATGGCAAACTGTGTAACACGGTAGGAATGGTCCCCAACCTCATGTTCCCTTGCGTCTATCGCCTTTACAAATGCCTCAATGGTTGCAAGGTATATCCCCTCCATCTTTTCAAGGACGCCTCCGAGGAACCTGTCCCTGAAATAGCATTTTTCACAACAATAGGGGCCGTTATCTTTTATATAAAATCCATCGTATGTCTCTGTCCGGCAGGCCTTGCAATAGATACCGGTGGGTTTTTTTGTTTCAGAAATGAATAGGTCAGGATCGTTGAGAAATCTGTCCCTGCATTTTTCAGAGCAGAAGAAGTAGGGGTTTTTCTTATAAACAGTTGTCTCCGGGTCATTAAGCCCGCTGACATCCATTTTGCATACAGGGTCTATTCTTGTGGTTAAGCCCATATTCTATAAGCCCTCATTGAAAAAAGTGGATAGTGGATTTGAATTTATTCTCATAATTGAATTAACATCAATCTAAAAATCTCCCCTCGCCCCTCTTTGCCAAAGAGGGGGATAATCCCTCCCTTTGGCAAAGGGAGGTTGGGAGGGATTTTTTAAATAATATGTCCACACTATTAAGAGACATTTAATCCCTTGGGTTTTAATTCCCCGAAGCTTGCCCCGAGGTAGTTTATTGCTTGCCGGCATCAGTCTCTTTTTTGTGTTGGTGCTCCCCGGCCGGACACCATCCTGTGGCACCCTCCATTTTGTCCTTCATCATCATCTTCATTTTTGACCTCATCTTGTCCAGCTTTTCCATCATCAAATCCAGTTCCTTAATCATCCCTTTCTTTTCACTCTCTGCAGGCTCCAGCATCATCTTCTTCTGTATCTCCATTGATTTCTTCATCATATCCGTTATCTTCATCATCATTGCATGTTTCATCATCATTAGATGTTTCATCATGATTGCACACTTTTCCATGTGCCCCGGCTGTCCTTCCATGTTGCTTTTACTATTCGTCTGTGCATGGCCATAACCTGCAGTCTCTGTCTGCGTCTCTGCATAGCCTGTTGTTAACAGGGCTGCCGTTAAAGCAATTACAAGGGTAGTTATAAAGATTATCTTTTTCATTCCGATCTCCATAAGTTGATATCCTGCAGTTTTTTTATTACAGTCAGAGCTGAAAAACCCTGTACCCTCCCAAACCTTCCCGTCGTTCCTCTGTCGAGTCGAAAAACAGATATCACGTATGCCTTGTCATTCGGAATCCTAGCATGAACTGTGGCACTTGCAGGTCAGGGCCTTCTTTTTTGTAAGCTTTTTGATCGTCATTGATTCTCACCTCCTTTCTTTGTGAAATCATACCACATATTGTCCGTGGATACAAGACATTTCCCCCCC
>QIJG01000073.1 GCA_003232715.1 Nitrospirota bacterium | reverse complement strand
CCCTGCGTTGGGAAAATAGACACGGAAGATCAGGCTATTCACCAGCATGTGGCAATGAGTGGAAGCGCCCCCTCTGTGAGAAGCCAAGATTAAAATGTGCGGATTGTGAAAACCGTGAACTCCTGTCTCTGAAAGATGAGATAGTTTGTGGTCATTTATCCGGGAAACACACTATCGGAATATATCCTCTTTTACCGGATGAAACATGCCGGTTGCTTGCCGTAGACTTTGACAAGAGTGTATGGCAGGAAGATGCTGAAGCTTTTCTGAAGACCTGTGACGAGATGGGTGTGTCGGCAGTTCTTGAGCGGTCCCGTTCAGGTAACGGTGGACATGTCTGGATATTTTTTGAATCACCCTTTCAGGCTTCCTTAGCCAGAAAACTTGGTTCAGCCATCCTTACTTATACCATGGAAAGGACCAGACATATCGGACTTGATTCTTATGACAGGTTTTTCCCTAATCAAGATACCATGCCAAAGGGCGGATTCGGTAACCTTATTGCGCTTCCACTTCAGCGAGGTCCCAGGGAGAGGGGAAATACTCTTTTTCTTGACCGGGAATTTGAGCCCTACGCTGATCAGTGGACGTACCTTTCTACTGTCAAAAAGATGAAGCTGGGAGAGATTAAGACAATAGTCTATGAGGCGCAACGCATGGGAAAGATTCTTGGTGTGAGAATGAGCCTGACTGATGAAGCAAGCGACGACCCGTGGACTCTTCCACCGTCAGGCAAGAGAGAGGAGATGTTTGAGATTGAAGGACAGGTTCCTGAAAGGCTCAGTATTGTGTTAGGTAACATGGTGTATATTGAAAAAGAGGCTTTACCATCTGCCATTGTAAACCAACTCATTAGGCTGTCAGCATTTCAGAACCCTGAGTTTTATAAGGCACAGGCCATGAGACTGTCAACCTTCGGTAAGCCAAGGATAATATCTTGCGCTGAGGACTTCAGCAGATATATAGGGCTTCCAAGAGGTTCTCTTGACGAGATAATCCAGGTACTGAAGAGCTACAATATAACCCTTGACATGAGAGATGAGCGGATTCATGGAAGTTCTGTGAATGTGGAATTCAAAGGAGAGCTTAACCCTCTTCAGAAAAAAGCAGCAGCAAGTCTTTTGGAAGACGATATCGGTGTGCTAAGTGCACCTACTGCCTTTGGGAAGACAGTTATTGCTGCATACATTATAGCCAAGCGCATGGTGAATACTATAGTTCTGGTCCACAGAAGCCTCCTGTTAGATCAATGGTATGAACAACTGAGGATATTTTTAGACATAGAAAACATTGGCCGGATAGGTGGAGGCAGGAATGATAGGACTGGACATGTGGATGTAGGTATGTTGCAGAGTCTGTATCGTAAAGGTGCTGTTAATGATCTTGTGGCTGAATACGGGCAGATCATTATCGACGAATGTCATCACATATCTGCATTCAGTTTTGAACGAGTGCTCAAACAGGTTAAGGCCAGATATGTGACAGGACTGACTGCCACACCTGTCAGGAAGGATGGTCACCACCCGATTATCATGATGCAGTGTGGACCGATACGCTTTCGGGGAGATGCCAGACGAATGGCACAGGAAAGACCTTTCGATCATATAGTCATTCCAAGACATACTGATTTCAGAGTACCCGAAGGAACCGGAGAGGGGATACAATCTGTTTATGCAGCACTAATGAAGGACAACAAAAGAAACGATCTGATAATCAAAGACATAACCAAAGTCCTGGCTGAAGGGCGGGTTCCCCTTGTCCTTACAGATCGCATTGAGCACCTGGAAGCGATTGCTTCCAAACTTAAAGGGTTAGCAAGAAATGTTATAGTTCTGAGGGGAGGTTTGGGAAAAAGAAAGTTGAAAAACCTGACTGAGCAGCTTATGGATATTCCTGCAGGAGAAGAACGACTGATTGTATCCACCGGACGTTATATAGGTGAGGGATTTGATTATGCCTGGCTGGACACTCTCTTTTTAACAATGCCTGTTTCATGGCGGGGAACAATCCAGCAGTATGCAGGCCGTCTCCATCGTCTCCACGCCAATAAGAAGATCGTCCGGATTTATGATTATATCGATAGTCAGGTTCCCGTGCTTCTTCGTATGTATAAAAGAAGACTTAAAGGTTACAAGGCTATAGGATACTCAATTCAGGAAAGTACATTTTAGTTGAAACTCAGCATTCATAATGGAATAAAACTGTGTGCAACACAGACAATCTCATGTAATAGGAATCCTGCCTTTCCCCGCTCCCAGACATCTAACTTGTTGATTTTGCAGTATATTACCTTCGGGCCTCTCCCCAAAATGCCCCACATTGCCCTACTTTCCCCAAACCTCTCTCAAGGAAGTCTTGTTTTTCTCCCCCAGCCGTTTTGTATGATGACATAAGACGCATTTTTGCTCAGCAGACGGCGTCTGGCGTTGGTAATTAGACAGACTGTTTCGGCTTAAATCGGCAAATAACGGTTGACATCGTAAATAGATTTAAAGTATCTTGCAGAATGTTTTACTTTGCTGGGATTATAACAGTATTCTTCTCTTTGCCTCCCTAAATGGCCGCTTTGGGATTATGGGACATGCAGAATCAATCTGTTACCAATGCCGGAGGAGCCTTGTTGTTCTTAGATGCGCCCCAGAACTGGCTTCCGGGTGCTTATATGCATCTTGCCAGGTTCTCCCTTGGTTATGGATTTTAAGCAAATAACGGCTACAAGTATGTTGCAAATGGGAGGGTGGTGGTTGAACAGATGGCCCTGTTTAGGGTAAAGTACTTAAGGTTTATGTCTTTAACATGTGATACAAGACCACAGGGAAGACATGAGATAGTAATCAGTGAGAGCCTTTCAACAAAAGAGGCCCATAAGGCATTATTCTGTTTTGATGACGAGGCCTATCAGATTGCCGGGGAAGGACTTTTCAGTGCGTTACGGCAATCAGCAAGTGAGGGGGCACTGAAAATACATATCTCAGGTGGTTGGGAATGGATGCTCTGCCTTGCCCTCTGGAAAGAGGGAAGACCCGCAAGAGAAGAGGTCTTTTCCCTCCTGAAAACACTCGGCTTGAGTGATGACGACCTAAGGCCCTTTACCTCCCCGGATTGTAATGATATTTTCCATTACCTCTGTTATGGACAGCGTTTTGATGTGTTCAGGAGGCTCTGTACCAAGGCAAAAAGGGTCTCTGAGACAAAGATTATTCATACTGGAAGTATCAGGATCAATTGCCATCTCGTTGCAGAGGAGACCGGACAGATTGTGGCGAGTAGTCTCTGAAGGTGCTGTGAAGACCCTCGTGTAGGGTAAGAACAGAATTTAATCCGCAGATTACGCAGATTATCAAGATTAATCCGAAAACATAGAGAAAAGTTTTAATTCTTATCTTTTTAATGAAAATCTGCGTAATCTGTGTAATCTGCGGATAAAAAATCTAAGGATAGGTGTTAAATGAAGAGATATATTCTTGCAATAACCGGGGCAACCGGTCCTGTCATAGGGCTGAGAATACTTAAGCGACTGGTTAGGGACTCCGAGGTTCATCTCATCCTTTCAGAGCCGGCCATTTCAATAATAAGGGAAGAGGTGGGGGTTGACCTTTCAGAAGAGTCGGAAGAGAAGCTGAAGGCCTGGCTCAATGAGAAAAGGTCAGCCGGTAATGCACTATCTTCTTTTGATGGTCTTTTTGTACATAACGGGAAGAATCTATGGGCCCCTGTTTCAAGTGGTTCCTTTCAGGTCGATGCGATGTTCATAGTCCCCTGCACCATGAAGACCCTTTCGGCAATAGCAAACGGATATGCCGACAGCCTTATAGAAAGGGCTGCCGATGTTTCAATAAAAGAGGGCAGACCCCTTATCATTTCTCCCCGGGAGACCCCGCTCAGCGCCATCCATCTTGAAAATATGCTCAAACTTGCAAGGCTTGGTGTATAGTGCCTCCTGTTGCCGGTTTTTACAGCAAGCCGGAAAGCATTGACGATATGGTCGATTTTATGGCAGGAAAGGTACTTGATCAGATGCGTATCGACCATGACCTGTACAAAAGGTGGCAACAGTAAGTCGGATTTATAAAAATCACCGGCCTGGTGCCGGGTTCAGGCCCTGTTGCAGGGTCTGAGCGCAATCCTCTCCCACATCTCTTCAGTGAGATCATCAATATACTCACTGATAGTAAAGGTTTTGCTGCACTCCGTGCAGCAGAGCCTTGCCGTCTTTCAGCCTATATAAAGCTTCAGCTCAGCATTACA
>QIJG01000276.1 GCA_003232715.1 Nitrospirota bacterium | reverse complement strand
ATGCAGCACTGAAGCTCAGATCAGAAGCCCCCCTTGTACTTAAAAGGCACGAGGCATACATAGGGGTATTGATTGACGACCTTGTCACAAAAGGAACATCAGAGCCGTACAGAATGTTTACATCGAGGGCGGAATACAGGCTGCTGCTGAGACACGACAATGCAGACTTCAGGCTCCGGGAAAAGGGATTCAGGACAGGTCTTGTTAGTGAAAAACAATACAGGAGATTCCTCAGGAGAAAGGATATATTGGAGACCGAACTAAAGAGGATATACTCCCTGAGGGTCAGTGCAAAAGAGGCAAACCCCCTGCTTGACTCCCTGAAGACTACTGCTATTACTGAAAAAACTCCCGTACTCCAGCTGCTGAAACGTCCTGAAGTCTCGTATGATTTTCTAAGGACTCTCTGCCCTCCTCCTTACGAAGTTGAAAAAGAACTGGAAAAACTTATAGAAACAGAGATAAAATATAAAGGGTACATTAAACGTCAGATAGAGATGGTAGAGAGGATGAAGCGTATCGAGGGGCGTACTATCCCGCCTGACTTCAAATTTGACCGGATCTCGGGACTCTCCCGTGAAGTTCTGAGAAAACTCGAAGAGGTCAGACCCTCAAATATCGGTGATGCAAGCCGTATCCCGGGAATTACACCCGCTGCCATAGCCCTGGTTATGATAGCCCTCGAGAAAAAGAGAAGAGGAGTAACCACGCAGTAGACAGCACTGAATCGGGTTATTCTTAGTTTATGGTTACTGAATAAAGGAGAGGTAGATGGCCAGAAAAAACCAACTTGCTGATCTCAGAAGGCTTATTGCCCTTCCACCAAGGGATATGAGACGGCAGGTATCCAGATATATATATGAAGACCCCAATACAGTCCTGAGGCTTCTTTTCAGATTGATCCGGACTGAAAAATTCACATCTCAAAAAAAAGATAACATATTGACACTTACGAAGTTCATACTTGACAGGCATAGCCCGCGGCCACTTCCTGAATGGCTTATAAATGAGCTTAAGAAGGTGCTTGGTACAGAGAACATATCAGACCTGGACAAGGCCATTATTCTTTCAGCCTTTGAGCCGGAAGACCTCCTGGAAAGCCTGGATGGGTTTGAGGACTTTGTAGAAGAGTTCACAGACTTCAGGGACTCTTTTGAGGATTTTATAGTTGACCAGATAAGATCGAACCCCTCAAAACTATATGACATTCATAAGGTAATTATTGAAAAAAGCAAACCGGAGGGACTTCTCGGTATGATAGAAGACCTGGCAGGCTCGGAAGAACCCGAAGTGATCTGCTTTCTGGAACACCTCACTTATCACCACGACAGTGATGTCTCCCTCTCGGCTTTAAGGGCAATAGAGATGGCATCAACACAGGATGCAATCAACATCCTCTATAGTATCTCCTGCCTTAACCCCCTCATGAAGGATGAAGCAGAAAGGGCGTATATATCCCTCATGCAGGAATTACCTTTGCCGGAGGAAGACATGTCATTCATCACAGACCTCCCCCATGGAGGAAAGAGTAAATATATCGACCTCTGGGTAAGTCTTATTGACGGAAATGGTTCGATGTCTGCCTTTATCGGTAAAAAATTCGGACGAAACAACTATTTCTTTGCCTCCATACTCATGAAGCTAAAGGTCGGCATTAAGGATACAATCATCATAACCAATCTGACAAAAGAGGGGTATGAGGATATAAAAGGGGAGTATTTTTCAGAACTGAGCTATTATCCTGTGAAGGAAGATTATCTACTCAAATTAATAAAGCATTTTACAAAAAAGGGATTCAGCAATGGATTTGCCATACCCCTTGATATGGTTATCCTGAAAAACATCCTTGGCTGGCAGAATCTCGAACCTGTAGAATATATGCTTGAAACCTCTGATTATAAGCCCCTGACCTACCATCCAAAAGATATGTTCCAGTTCCCCTTTGAGACATGGTGGATGCATGAAGATAACATCTACAGGTTACTGAAGCCTTACAAGGGCAAACAAACCAGGGATATCCCGGATAGTTTATTTCATAAGATAGCAGAGATATTTCTCGATTATGCCCGTAGAGAGGCTGTCCCAATGTGTGAACTATGCTCTGATATTATCCGTAACTCAAGCTATAACAGAAGGACGAGACTGAGGCGGCTCTTCTTAACAATCCGCAATGAGATCCTCAACCCGTCTGAAACCATATTCCGGTCAACCTTCCTTAACTTTGGAGTAGTTGCCACGATAGACCACATCTTGGTGTGGAGACCTCGGAACAGATAGAGTAATCAGCCTGTGGCAGAGGATTTCCTTGATATATTGACCGCGGGGTTAGAAGAGATGGGGATAGAGCCTGAAAAGGAAATCCTGAACAAATATGCTTTCTATCAGAGGGAACTACGGAACTGGTCAAAGGCATACAACATAACAGGGTTGAAAGACAACAGGGATATGGCTATCCGCCTCTTCCTGGATTCTCTGCTCTACCTGAAGGTCTTTACAGACCCCTCTCAGGTCAGTACAAAACATCTCCGGATACTTGATGTGGGCAGTGGGGGGGGATTTCCAGGGGTTGTACTCAAGATTGCACGACCTGAATTAAGCATCTCCCTGATGGAACCCTCCTGGAAAAAAGCCGGATTTCTGAGACACATATGCAATAAGCTCCACTTAGCCGACATTACGGTAATTCAGAGCACACTTCAGGAGCATGTAAAAAGTTCCGGAGAGAAGGCCTGCGATATTATTGTAACGAGGGCGCTCTTCAGGACATACGACTTTATCAAAAAGACCGAAGGGATTCTCTCCAGGGGAAGCGTATTAATCCTGAGCAAGGGACCAACATACCGTAAAGAAATAAAAGAGGCTCAAACCAGACTTGGGAGCAGAATCAAGGATTTTAATATAGAAACCCTTGCCCTGAAGCTGCCACTGACAGGCATAGAGCGATATTTCATAAAGGTCACCCTGGCTTAACCTAACCCTTTAAAATCCCCTTCCCGTGGGGAATGAAAATCATAAATTACCATATTTATTGTCCCTTAATCCTTGCAACATGTTCAACATCCTTGTCCCCTCTTCCGGAAAGATTAACCACTATGACCTTGTTTTTAGAGAGTGCCGGGGCAAGCTTTATCACCTCTGCAAGGGCATGAGCAGACTCAAGGGCCGGAATAATCCCCTCGGTCTTCGAGAGTAATTCAAAGGCGTCAAGCGCTTCCACGTCTGTAGCATACGTGTATTCCGCCCGCCCCGCCTCCCGGAGAAAGGCGTGTTCGGGGCCAACGGATGCATAATCCAATCCGGCGGAAACAGAATGGGTGCCAAGCACATTCCCATCCTCATCCTGAAGGAGATAGCTCTTGCAACCCTGAAAAACCCCGACAGAACCGCCTGCAAACCTTGCAGCATGGAGCCCGCTCTCTATCCCCTTTCCTCCTGCCTCAACCCCAACCATCCGCACGTCATCCCTGAGAAAGGCATGAAAAAGGCCCATGGCATTACTACCACCGCCAACACAGGCAATCAGACAGTCTGGCAACCTGCCTTCGGCCTTCAATATCTGTCTCCTTGCCTCCCTGCCTATAACCGACTGGAATTTCCTGACCATTGTAGGGTATGGGTGCGGACCAAAGACCGTTCCCAGAATATAATGGGTTGTCCTTACGTTGGTTGTCCAGTCTCTTAATGCCTCATTTATTGCATCTTTCAGTGTCCTTGAGCCCAGGGGAACCTCTGACACCTCTGCACCGAGAAGTCTCATCCTGAATACATTAAGGGCCTGACGCTCCATATCCTCCGACCCCATATAGATTTCACACTTCAGCCCAACCAGTGCTGCACCTGTTGCAGTGGCCACACCATGCTGGCCTGCCCCGGTCTCGGCAATAAGTCTCTCTTTTCCCATCCGCTTGGCAAGAAGTGCCTGTCCAAGGGCATTGTTGATCTTATGGGCGCCTGTATGGGTAAGGTCTTCCCTTTTCAGATATATCCTTGCACCACCAAGATAACCGGTCAGCCTCGACGCAAAGTACAGGGGGGTGGGCCTGCCCACGTAGTCCCTGAGCAGGCTGCCAAACTCCTCATTAAACCCCTTATCCCTCGTTACCTTCACAAAGGCCCTGTCCAGCTCTTCAAGTGCCGGAATCAGGGTTTCCGGAACAAACCTCCCGCCATATGGACCAAAATACCTCTTCATCTCAAAAGTCTCCTGTAAGATAGAATTTCCAATGGATTTTTATTTAACCATAAAACTGACGTATTTTACAAAATATGGTATAATTGCTTATGAAGCCGCATATAACGGAGGTATTTTGAGGTAGTGAAAGGGGTTTTTACGATAATTGTATCATTGATGGCCTTTTCCATATTACTGCTCTCCGGTAAAGAGGTTCTTCGCACACATGGCAGTAATATAAAAATCATCTACAAGGACCTGGCATCTATAAACGATATACAGACAATGGAATTCGACTGTGATACAGTAAAACCTGTAGTCTACAGGTCTGTTGTCTCTCTTGAAGGGCTTACTGTAGATAAAAGGAAGGCGGCTTTTATCAAGATAGTCCTTCCTTCTATCCTTATTGCCAGAAACAACATAGAGAAAAAGAGGAAAGAACTCCTGCAAATAAGGGAAAAGATTTCCAGGAGCATAGCCTTAAAGGACAGCGAGTTCTCTTTCCTGAGTGACTTATCGGAAAAATACCGGACAAACAACATCAATGAACTCCTCTCCCGGCTCAACACCCATCCCCCAAGCATAATTCTTGCCCAGGCCGCACTTGAGAGCGGATGGGGAAGCTCCAGGTTCTTTGAGGAGGGAAACAATATCTTCGGTACATGGACATTTGATAATAATTCCGGCATAAAGGCTATTAAATCAGAGGCAAGGCTCTCCAGGTACGACTCCACTCTCCAGGCAGTTGAGGACTACCTTTTCAACATCAATGTCGGTTGGGCATACAAGGATTTCAGGAAAAAGCGAACAGATACATCCCATTCATTACAGCTTATCAAATACCTTGATAACTACTCCGTACTTAGAGAAGAGTATGTAAGGCGGCTTAATAATGTAATACGGAGCACGAATCTTGAGATTTACGATACCTGTCGTATTGATCCTGCTTTTATTTACTAGTCCTTGCTCTGCAGTAGCAGAAGCAGGCTATGCCACCATTTTTGTTTATCATAAGTTCAATGAACCGAAAAGTCCGAGCACGTCTATCCCGGCAGAAGAGTTTGAATCTCAACTTAGTTACCTGAAAGATAACCACTACAATGTTATAAGCCTTCCCGAGCTCGTTACACTTATCAAGGACAAGACGGATATACCGCCAAAGACTGTAGTTATAACAATTGATGATGGCTACAAGTCCGTATATACGCATGCATTTCCCATATTGAAAAAATACGGGTTCCCCTTTACCATCTTCTTATATATGGAAGCCATCGATAGATACCCTGATTTTATGACACTTGAAGATATCCGGGACATAATGAAATACAAAAAGGCAACCTTTGGCAACCATTCCTATTCCCACCAAAGGCTTGCCCGGTGGCCCAAGGGAATGTCCCGCAAAAAATACCTGAAACTGATTGAAGATGACCTTATAAGAAGCCGGGAACGTTTTAAAAAAATCCTTGGTGTCAGGCCTGAATTCTTTGCATTTCCATACGGAGAGTATAATCAGGAGTTCGTGAAACTGGTTAAAAAACATGGCTACACTGCCTCATTCACGCAGGACCCGGCAAGCACAGGGGTTTTCTCTGATATTTACCTGTTGCCAAGGTATGCCTCAGTAGGAAGCTGGGCAAAAATGGATAAATTCAGGGAATTTTTATTGACGGAACCTCTCAATGTAGACAATGTATATCCACCTTACGGGCTCCTTAAAAAAAACCCTCCGGACAGAATAGAAGGGAGGATAACAAATCATGGCATTTATAAAAATTGGAGTATTTATGTCTCTGAGCTTGGATGGATAAGGCCTGAAGTTGATAATGAAAGAGGAATGGTTACAACTAAAATCATTAAAAAATTAAGCAGAAAGGTAAACCGTATTGGCTTTACTGCAACCAATACTGAAACAGGCAGGAAAGCAGTCTATTTTTACATGATTATACTGAATTGATGATAACATCCACTGTATCAGTACTGTCTGTCATCAACATTCATACACTATACACACTATACACAAGAAAAAAGGGATATGGACTGTAGGCCAGTCCATATCCCTTTTTAATTTTAAATCCGGCAGCGTCCTGCTTTCCCACGACCTCACAGTCGCAGTATCATCGGCCCTGGCGGTCTTAACTTCCGTGTTCGGA
>QIJG01000134.1 GCA_003232715.1 Nitrospirota bacterium | reverse complement strand
ATTTCGTCCCTCTTGCCGCTGCCACTGCAGTGGGTGTATGAATCTCAAGGTCTGATCTCCCTACCACCATCTTCAGCGAACCGCTAATCAGTCTGTATATTGACCTTGACCTCTTCTTCTCGGGACTGTATAAATATTCTTTAACCTTAACTTTGCTTAGCTCGCCAAGATTGAGAATACTGTCATCCATAAAAAACAGCTTTGCCCTTGCCCCCCTGTCTGTCTCTACCGTATCTTTGAGTAAAAGCTGCATCTGTGGCTCTGCATTGTTACGTTGAGAATCTCTTATCAGGTACACACTTCCTTTTACTGTCAAGACCTGTCCCACCTCTGTATCATCATCTGCATCAGTATCAGAATATGATTTTGCTGTAGTAATGAAAATCAAGGCAAGGCAAATGAGTATTATCAGTCCATGTTTTTTCATAATACACCTCACAATACACCTACCGTCAGAAATAGCCCTGTAATATTCCTCCTGTAATCAAAAATACTCAGGTTCGAGTCATTAACAATGTAGCTCTCTGTTATAGAGGCGCTCATCCTCTCAGAGATGAGATATGTCAGCCTTAGAGAATATTGCTGCATCCTGTCCAGCCGTCTCTCCTGAAAACCCGGGAAGTCATTACGGTACCGCCTCTCATTGTATTCACTCGAAACATTTATATGCAGAGGAGGTGTTATCTTGTAGGCAAGTTTAACCCCTAACCTCTGTCCATCAAAGGCCCAATAGCCCTCTTTTGCCCTGTTAAAATCACTAAAATAATATATCTCCCCCCTTAGCGGCTTCGAATAAAAATTCTGTTTTATACCCACGGTGTTCTGATATCCCGAGCGTATGGAATTGGTCTGAAATATATCACTGTCCCAGTACTTTTGATTCCTGTATTCATAGATTGCCTCTGTTGAGAGCTTCTCACTCTCTTTCACGCTAAACTTGCCGTAAAAGGTATTGAATCTGCTGTAAAGGTCACTGCCAAGGAGTGTATACTCCAGGGAGTATCCCACTGAAGACCTGAGTGCATCGGAAAAAGTCACCTCTAAAGCAGGTGTGATTTTATGGTATTGTACATTGAATTCATGCAGGTTTATGTGAAGACTCTGGTAGAAGTTGTAATCCAACGTCAGCTTTATAAGCCTTTCCTTTAAAAGCACCGCTCCGGACGTTACATACAACACAGCCCTGGCATCCGACTTTCTCTCTGCACTGACAGGGGGGTTGGAAGGCTCGAGTATTACGTTGCTGTCATACTGACTACCTGCAGAAATATTAAACCTGAATGGTTTCTCTTCGGCCTTTTTCCTGCACCCATCCACTAATTCGGCCACCTTCCCTTTTAAAGCATTGTCTCCTGAAAGATCTCTGAATTTCGAAAAAAGATCTCCCAACTCATCACATCTCGATGTGACATAATAGATACGGCCAAGTTCAAAATACGCATTTGCGGATGTCTCATCCAGTTGGAGTGTCTGCAAAAACAGACTCTCCGCCTCTTTGTAGTTACCATTTCTTGAATAGGCAATTCCTGCGTAATAAACGGCTTCGGGATTTTCAGGCGATAATTTCAGTGCTTTTTTGAGTAACACTATAGCATCCTCCGTGCTCCCCTGGTTTATCTTCCGGATACCTTCTGCGATATATAACTCGTAATCTTCCGCACCGGCATAAAGTGGAGAGACTACAGAAAGTGGAAACACAACAGTAAGGAGTAAAAACATTAATGGGACATATAAATACTTCTTCAGCAATTCATCTCCTTCTTTCTTATACCTGTTTAGCACACCTTGCAAATCCGGATGCCTGAACACGTGAACTGCAGGCAACAATAGCAGGGTGAATTATTTGTCGGAAATTGTTCCGTCATCCCGATATCCATAAAGACTCTTTCAATGACATTCCGGAAGCCTTGATTATTTCAGGTTAATATCCTACATTTCAAACAACGCTGAATTTATTGAATTTCTTTAATGTTAGTTTTAATAAAGCAAGATCAATGCCGAAAAAAATTTCCTTGTATTTCAAAGGGTTTTATCTTTAAGAGAGAAGCAAGACAGGAAGGATTACATAACCTGCTTCACAAATTATGTAACCGGTTTCATACTCCGTCTATGGATATCAGGGTAGAAGCTATTTGGATGGACCTTCATTGGCTGTCACGCCCCCTGATACGATGAATGCCATAACGTCTCCGCTGTCAGCGCTAAGGGGGACAACCTCTTCTTTCGGTACAATTATGAGATTTCCTGCAAAGTTATACGACTGAGGAAGATATACGGCAACACTGTCTGAAAGACCTAAATTATGCAGGCTTTCACGAGTTACAAACCCTATAACCCGTATTTTGCTCCCCGGCATCAGGGCGACTGAAACAGGCTTGTTAAAACTCTTCTTATCGCCGACAAATGCACCTATCAGGTCTTTTATCGATGTGTAAATCATCTTTATGAACGGCAGCCGGGCAAAGGTTCTGTCTACCAGGAGTACCAGTCTCTTTGTCAGGAAATTTGAAGCAATAAATCCCACGCCGGTTATTGTCAGTATTGTAACTACAAAACCCACCCCCGGAATACTGAAGCTGAAAAGCCTGTCAATTTTTATAAAAACAAGATACACGACATAGACCGTTGCTGCCAATGGGACTAAAAACAGGAGACCCTTAAAAAAATACTCCGTGAGTTTCTTCATGCTCCCTCCTCATATTATTCGTTCCGGTTATTCGGCAATCAGGCCCTGCTTACCCAAGGCTGTAGTGATTGGAAAAGATCCTCAGGTTCATGGTTTATTTTGACATTACTACAGACTTTGAGGCAATCACACACTTACCGGCCCGGCAATAAGATAGCTTGTCATGCATAGAATACTTTCAGGAAAATGACGGTTATGAACGGGCTATTATCGAGGTAAAACCGAAACCAGTGATTAATGGTTGTTGGAAGGGATATGATAGACTCTTCCTTCCCATGATGAAGGCTTTTATTGCTGGAGCCAGGTGACAGTTAAGCGGAAACTTGAATCCCTGTTTTACTTATCCAAATCTTTATCTTTTAAAGATGAATCTTTCTTAATTGGCATTTAGATGCCGGACTTTTAATTGAGGATTGACCAGGGGGATGAAGCCCCCGGTCAACAATAGACAGTGGATTAATGGGCTCCGTGAATCAATACCGGCAGACAAAGCGCACATACCAGCTTCTCTTCACCATTCTGAACACAGGAAAGATATACTCTCTCCTTATCAGCCGCACCGCATACAAAACACTTTGTTTCCATAATCAGTCCTCCAGTTCGTTTATTTCTTTTACTACTACCTCGGGGTCAACGTTATGCATCGTTGACCCAAAGGCTATTGACTCCACATTGATTCCAGGACATGTAAAGCAACCATTTCCAAAGTACTTCTCAATAACTTTCGTAGCCCCGGGGCTCTCCTTGATTATATCCCCGATTACGGTATTCCTGTTAACTTCTTTCCTGGTTGTCGCCATTTCTTCCTCCTTCAATTTAGTCTTACTATTATTTTAATGCCTGAAAAGATATTTTGTTATGATTTAAGTCATACATTCGAGATAACATTTGTGTGTGCTGGATGAAGATAGCAACCTTTTCAGGTTGGACCAGACTGGTGGCAGGCTATGGAAGCTACCGTTGTCGATTGTTATAGGAGAGATAGCTTCGTATCTCATATTCCCGGTTGTCCTGTTGTTCAGGTTTCGATACAAAACCGGAATCATCAGAAAAACGTGCAGCACTTTGTCGCGGATTAATCAGAATTCCGGCAGGGATTGAGGGAATAACAAATGACGGTAATTTATACCGGGATTTTCTTCTAACTTCAGGATAAAAGAGTAACGACTTTTCTTTTTGACAGGATTAACGGGATTTACTGGATTTCTTTCTTCTAAATGAACTACCTCGGGGCAAGCCCACGAGGTATCAAATAAGGAGTTATTTTTTTATACGAAGCAAGCTTCGGGGAATTAGCCCCGTAGAGATTAAATGTCTCATAATTGAACCGACATCAATCTAAAAATCTCCCCTTGCCCCTCTTTGCCAAAGAGGGGGAGGGATTTTTTAAATAATATGTCCACACTATTTTGAGACGATTAATATATTGTTCAGTTATTCTCGTGATTATTCGTGGCTAATGCTTACTATGTGGCTAACAGCGTGGTCAGATAATCAGTCCAGGCCTGAAGGCCTGCCCCGCTCCTGCAGGAGACCTCAAATATTTTTAAACCGGAATTAAGAGACAGGGCATTCCTTTTTATCTTTCCCACGTCTACATCCGTATAAGGAAGAAGGTCCGTCTTGTTAATGATGAGTGCACCTGATTCCTGAAACATCAAGGGATACTTTAAGGGCTTGTCATCGCCCTCGGATATACTCAGCACCATTGCCTTCATATCTTCGCCGACATTAAACTCAGCGGGACATACAAGGTTGCCTACGTTCTCTATGAAGAGAAGGCTTATCTTATTCAGGGGAATCTCACCAAGCGCCTCCCTTATCATGTCGGCATCGAGGTGACATGCCCCTTCCGTATTTATCTGAACCACCGGGATATCAAGGGCATTTATCCGTTCGGCGTCATCTGTCCCGGTAATATCGCCCTCTATAACCCCGATTGAAACCTTGTCTTTCAATGCCTCTATGGTCCTTACAAGAAGAGATGTTTTGCCGGCACCGGGTCCGCTCATCAGGTTGATCGTAAAAATCCCTTTTTCTTTAAAGAGCTTCCTGTTTTCTTCTGCGATCTTCTCGTTGGCTTCAAGTATACGCCTTACTACCTTTACCTTCACGAAAAACCCTCCTCAGTCAACATCAATCTCTGCAATATCAAGTTCTCTCTCCCCGGTGATACTGAACCGGGTTCCGCCGCATTCAGGACAGGCAAGGATCAACTCGGATGCAACTTCAAAGTTATTATGACATTCAGAGCA
>QIJG01000182.1 GCA_003232715.1 Nitrospirota bacterium | reverse complement strand
GCAGTGAGTGCTGCAGAACCTATAGCAAAACCCTTACCGATTGCGGCTGTTGTGTTTCCAAGCGCATCAAGGCTGTCGGTAATCCTTCTTGTATCCTCACCGAGACCAGCCATCTCCGAGATACCTCCTGCATTGTCTGCAATGGGACCGTAGGCATCAACACTCATGGTCACTCCAATCGTTCCGAGCATACCGACTGCAGCTATACCTATTCCGTAGAGTCCTGCAATCCTGGAGGCTATAAAGA
This sequence comes from Nitrospirota bacterium, assembly GCA_003232715.1. Classification (GTDB taxonomy): domain Bacteria; phylum Nitrospirota; class Thermodesulfovibrionia; order Thermodesulfovibrionales; family JdFR-85; genus BMS3Bbin07. The sequence continues at coordinate 4,268 of QIJG01000182.1, read as the reverse complement.
TGATAACACATATAGCAAGAACCGGAAGTAGCGTACTCTCAAGACCTACGGCAAGACCTGTGATAATATTTGTTCCAGCACCCGTCTTGCTTGATTCAGCTATCCTTCTTATCGGAGATGCTGCTGTGTAGTACTCAGTCAACAGTTGTCCAGAAAATCGCGTTGCTCACGTCCATTGCTGAACAGGCAAAATAGGCAAAAATGAGGAACAGGCCTGCAGCGATAAAGGTGGAATATCTCAGTGCTGCTGCCGGATTAAACTTCTCAAGCACCCTCATTGAAAATATGCCGATCAGGGATGCAAGAAAACCCATTACAGCTATAGTGATCGGCAGGATCATCAGGGTAGAGCTGCTGCCGAGTTTTGCTATCTGGGAACCGGCCACCGCTGTAGCGCCAAGGGCTATTGTAGCAACAATCGAACTAACATAGGACTCAAAGAGGTCGGCACCAAGGCCTGCAACGTCTCCGACATTATCCCCCACATTGTCTGCAATAACACCGGGGTTGCGGGGATCATCCTCTGGAATTCCTGCCTCAATCTTTCCAACAAGGTCGGCACCCACATCAGCAGTCTTTGTATAAATACCCCCGCCAACTCGCATAAAGAGGGCAATGGATGAGGCACCCATGGCAAAGCCGTTGATCTCATAAGCTGTTGCAGGAGTCCCATAGTTCAGGTAAAAGAAGAATATACCAATACCTATAAGACCTATACTCGTAACGGAAAGACCCATGACGGCTCCGCCGTTAAAGGCAACGGAAAGGGCCTTTGCTGCATTCGGCTTGTACCTGTTTGCTGCCTCGGCAGTCCTCACATTTGCCTTTGTTGCAGACATCATCCCGAAGTATCCTGCAACTACGGAACAGAGGGCTCCACTAACATAAGCAATAGCCGTACCCGGCCCAAGGCTGGGAACAAACCAGATAAGAACGGCAATAGCTGCTATCACAAAAAAGAGGATTGAATACTGCCTCTTCAGATAAACCATTGCCCCGGCATGTATCTCGTTGGCTATTTCAACCATCAGCCCGGAACCGGATGGTTTACTCACCACTCCCAGGTAAATAATCAAAGCGATTATTAAACCACCCGCACCCAAAATGGGTGCATAACTTGTAAATGCTTCCATTAAATATACCTCCTGTAAAGATTTTTAATATATTCCGGCAAAATGCCTGTATTCAATAATAATGCGTCACTCCTGCAAAAATATGTTATCCATTACAATTTAAAAACCCGGTGGTCACTAAACGTACTTATCTGAAATATATTCCTTGAGGAAATGTATCTCGGCATCGAGTTTCTTGACATGGGTCCTCACCACGTCCCTGATGGAGATGATTCCGGAGAGCTCGCCCCCTTCCACAATCGGCATATGGCGTATGCCCTTCTGTATCATTACAACCATTACATACTCTACTTCATCCTCAGGCTCTGCAACCAGAAGGTTTTCACTATGCACCATTATATCCCTGACCCTCAGGTCTTTCATCAGGCACTCGGTACTGGCAACTATCCTCACAACGTCTCTTTCAGTAATCATACCAACAAGTTTTGTATCATGTTCAACTATAAGGGCCCCAATGTTTCTCTGCATCATCTTGGATGCAGCATCGGTTATCAAGGACTCGGCTCCAATAGTAATTAATTCTCTACCCTTGTCATTCAAGATATCCTTAACCTTCATAATATTATATCCCTCCCCGTCATCCTGGAATATGTAATTGCCAGGGTTCTATATCCCATGTGAGCGAGCTTTGAATAAGGGAAATAGACAATCGTGTAAAAGACAAACAACAGGTGAGTGAAATACATAGGATATGCAAGGGAAGCAATCCCTGCCAGCCTTATAACTTCCGTCAGGATGCCGGTGAGGGCAAGCAGTAGTATCATGACCACAAAAGTCCAGTCAAAGGACGAACTCTTTGTATTAACACCCTTATCCTTTGTCCTGTTGAATATCAAAAGCAGGATGCCGACAATCAGTGCAAGCGCACTCAGGTTGGCAAGCCATTTCATTGGATCCGTCAGTGGAATAGGAGAATCTATCTTTGGTACATAATAATAGTAGGTTACCCATATTGTGGTTATCAGAAGACCTAAAAAAGCGTAGAAGACGAGGAGATGACCGGTTCTACGGTCCGCATTAACCCCACACTTCTTAAACCTCTTATGGGTCAGAACCTCTATAATGGTCTCTACGAAAGCCGAAACAAATCCCCTGGAATATGACCTGTTCTGTTTGCTTATTCCGATCCAGAAACCGCTCAAACTTATAAGATAGCTGATACCGGTCAGGGCAATGGCAGACATAAAGATAATCTCGATATATCTGATCGGGAAGAGCTTCGAATAGACGATCCTGTCGCCGGAAGGGATTCCGAGATGACCTGTTAATCCGAGTACGGCTAAAAAGAGCACAAACGGAATAGCGAGCGCTACAAGTGTCTTTTTTGGATCGGTTACAATATTTCCCATAAAAGCCGGAACGGATTTTTCTCTTATAACCTTTTGTCTCATTGCACCGAGCACATCCCCGGGCCTTGCACCCCTTGGACAGTATTTTGAGCAGTCGTTACAGTTATGGCAAAGCCAGATATCGGGATCAGCTGCAAGTTCATCTTTCATACCCCACTGGGCCATAAACATCTCCTTCCTGGGAAACGGTTTATTGTCAGGAGATATGGGGCACACGACAGAACATGTTGCACACTGAAAGCACTTCTTTAATGTATCACCACCGGCTTTCTTCAACTCTCTTACAAACTTTATATCCGGTGTTATTACCACATCTTCCGGCATATAGAACCTCCCTATATAAAACCTTCATTTAGAATCCTTTATATGGATTCGGCCCGAGCTCCTTCATTCTCTCTGAAAAGTCATCAAGTATTCCCGGAAGCTTATCCCACTCATTGATGGCAAGCTGCACCTGCTGAACCCTGTCTGACTCGAGCATCAGCCTGTCAAGTGTTTCCTGGACCTTGCTTAACCTTTCACTTGCCATCTGACTTCCCTTGATAAAGTGGCACTGGTAGTCATCGCCATACTTGCAGCCTATTAAGAGAATACCGTCAATACCTTTTGAGAGGGCGTCTGCAATCCAGACAAGGTTTGTTCCACCAAGACACCTGAGAGCAATAAACCTGAAATTAGGACTGTACTGCATCCTGTTCTGACCGGCAAGGTCGAGTGCGGGATAGGCGTCATTCTCACAGATAAGCCCTAGAATAAACGGCTCCTCACTCTCATCAGGCACATCAACCGATCTTATCATTGAAGATATCATATCAATACTGTAGTTCTTGAAGTTAATGATCCTCTGCGGACAGGCCCCCATGCATGTACCACAGCGGCGGCAGCGGTATGGATGTTCCTGGGGTGTCCCCTTTTCGTCTTCGTCAAGGACACCGAACGGACATTCAACAGTACATCTGCGGCACTGTGTGCACGACTCAAGCCTGAATTCAGGAAATGTCTGATCCCCGGACCTTGGATGGACGGACTTACCCTGAGAGGTAAGTTCGAGACACTGTATCGCCTTAAGTGCAGCTCCGGCTGCATCGGCAGATGCCTGGAGTGCATCCATGGGATGCCTCACAGCCCCGGCTGCATATATGCCCGTCCTCCTCGTCTCGTAAGGAAAACAGATAAAGTGGGAATCCGGGAAGCCGTACTTGAGATGCGGCATCTCGGGACCCTGCCTGTAGGAAAGATTCAGAGAAATAGGAACAGGCTCAAGCTCTTCAATTACACCGTCCGTGGTCTCCTTTCTCGCAATTGTTCCTATGTATTCAGTGGTCAGGTTGTTGACCTCGTAATCCTCGGGGATCATGTTTGTCAGCATGCCTGTGGCAAGAACAACAATGTCGGCCTTTATCCTGACCGTCTTGCCAAGCAGGAGATTGTTGACCTCAACAAGCAGACTGCCGTCCGCTTCCTCTTCGATACCAAGTATCTCTCCCTTTGCAAGGAATATCCCTTCATCATCCTGGGCTGCCTTGTAGAAGTTTTCATATAATCCGGGTGTCCTCATATCCTTGTAGATAATGTAGGCACCGGCATCAGGATTGGACTCCCGAACATACATGGCCTGCTTTAGAGAGACATTACAGCAGACACTTGAACAATAAGGCACATGGGCCTCATCCCTCTGCCCGGCACACTGTATAAAAACAACACTCTGAGCCGGCTTGCCGTCTGATGGTCTTGCTATCTTGCCATTCAAGGCTATCTCTTCCATCTCAACATTAGTAACCACATT
>QIJG01000154.1 GCA_003232715.1 Nitrospirota bacterium | reverse complement strand
CCCTTGAGGTCTCCTTAAAGGCCGGCAGACCTATATCCGAGTTGCAGAAGGAATTTACCTTTCCCCTGCCCTATGAGTATATAAAGATAGGACTTACGAGAGACAGAAAGGAACTCTACAGGTTAATTGAAGCGAGGGTTGAAGAGATGTTTGCCCGCGGATTGGTTGATGAGGTTGCAAGGTTCCTGAGAATGAATCCCTCGGAGACCCCCCTTCAGGCTATAGGGTATAAGGAGGTATTCGGATACCTCAGGGGAGAGCTGGGGCTTGATGAAACGAAACTGCTTGTAAAGCGTGCCACAAAGAGGTATGCAAAGAGACAGTTTACATGGTTTAAAAAAGAGGACGCTATCCAGTGGGTGGATATTACCGGTCTGTTATCGCCTGAAGATGTTTTTGAGAAGGTTGGGAGAGAGACCGGAATCATCAGCCGTTTTTCCTCTCCCTGGCGGGTGCAGTAATCACTAAAAGTGTGAAAGCAACATTCACTGTGTTGAACTTATCAGTATTCCGAAATCCTGCCCTATAACCTGTTTTTCTGTTGGTAATTTTACCTTTGCCTTTGGCTAATACTTGTGCTAAGATATCGTTACTATCAGGGGTTATGTAGATAGACTTCACCTGATGTTTTACCCCCTGTTTACGCTCATACCGGGTGTACACTTAGCTTGTATAGTATCGGCAAACATGCATACACTATCTCAAAACAAGGATACAACATTTAACAGCAGATATGAACTTGGTAAGGAATGTGAGTCAGCAAAAAGGGCTCTTAAGCGAGAGTTTGGATTAAGACGGATCCTTGGCAGAAGCAAGGTCGTACAGAAACTTCATGAAAAGATAGACCGTATATCCTCATGTGATGTCAATGTCTTGATATCCGGCGAGACGGGAACAGGAAAAGAACTGGCAGCCAGGGCTGTTCATTATCTAAGCAGCAGGGCCTGTAAGCCGTTTATCCCACTGAACTGCGGTGCTATTCCGGAAAACCTTTTTGAGAACGAACTCTTTGGCCATGCAAAGGGAGCCTTTACGGATGCCCGTCTTCAACAGGCTGGACTTGTGAAGGAGGCCGAGGGCGGTACCCTGTTCCTGGACGAGATAGGTGCGGTCAGTCCCTATATCCAGGTAAAGTTCCTCCGTTTGTTGCAGGATAGCGAGTATAACCCCCTTGGAGACTCCAGGTCCCAAAAGGCCGATATTAGAATAATTGCTGCAACAAACAGGGATCTTGCAGGACTTGTTCAAGAGGGAACATTCAGGGAAGACCTCTTCTACAGGTTGAATATCGTTTCCATATTTATAGCTCCTCTGCGTGAGAGAAAGGAGGATCTTCCTATTCTGGTTGAGCACTTTACAAGAAAATATTCAAGGGAATACAACAAACCGATAAAGGAAATAACGGAAGATGCTATGGAGCTCTTCAGCTCTTATCCATGGCCGGGAAATATCAGAGAACTTGAGAATAAGGTCCAGCAGCTAATTGTGATGTCCACCTCCCCTGTAATAAGTGGTGGAGATGTCCGGTTGCCGGCAAGCGAAGTGCACGCTGAAGAAATAGGGACGGAATATTTCAAGGTGGCCAAGAAAAGGGCCATTGATGCCTTTGAAAGAAGCTATCTTCTCAATCTCCTGACAGAACACAGGGGCGATATGGTCAGCGCTGCCAGAAAGTCGGGCAAGAGCCGCACCGCCCTCTGGAATCTTCTCAGGAAACACAAGCTCTCCCCAAAACAGTTCCGGTATTAGTTCACCACGGTTTCTTACTGAACACAAAGTGTATTTAGCACACAGATTTTCATACAGGCCGTATGCGGGAATGACATCCTTACCACCTTATGTAACTCTTTGAGACATGGCTTTCATCTGTATTCATCTGCGTTAATCCGTGACTAAATTACGTCTTTGTTCTTTTGCGTCATAAAAAAGTGACCATTATAAAATTACGCCCTCCATTAAATACTCTAAAAATTACCATACAAATCAATACGTTATAAGTCCGCATGGTTTGGCATATCTATTGCAATCTCTAAAAGACAGTTTAGCAGTTTAGAAAACAAGGAGACATAAAGAACGCTATCTCGAACCCGTTGAGTACCGGTTCCCCTTCGATGAGCATCTTGATCCCTTCCCCGGCTTGTGCCCTTTAGGGTATGGGAAGAGGACTGAGGTGAGGGGATAATTCCCCCTCATCCCCGAGGGTAAAATGTATTACTTTTTGAAATATAAACCAAACTTATATTGCTAACGAATATCGATATACTTGATACAAAAATCAAGGGAGGTAAATAAAATGAGTGAGAAAAGAAAGTACGAGATCAAAGGCACCGTAACCGGCGAACGTGATGGCTGCAGTGTTCCAGACTTCAGAGTTGAAGCCTGGGACAAAGACCTGGTTGTCGATGATCTGCTGGGAACCGCCATAACAGATGAGAATGGCGGGTTCACTATCAGCTTCGATAAAACTTACTACCAGGAAATCTGCTTCGACCGCAAACCGGATATCTATTTCAAGGTATTTAGCGGGGATGAGCTTGTCTGCTCAACAGAGGATTCTGTCCTGTGGAATGTTGAGACCGGGAATGTAACCATAAACATACCCGTATCGATAGAGCACCCGCAAGAGCAATATGCTGTAAAAGGCAGGGTAACAGATGAGGCAAACAACCCGTTGCCCGGCTTGCAGGTCCAGGCCATACAGCGTTACCTGCGCAAGGAGACGCTGCTTGGCAGCGGGATGACAAATGAACAGGGTGAGTACAGTATCTCCTGCTTTGTCTCTGGTGCTGATGAAAGTGGCCTGAGCCTTATGCTTAGAGTTTTCGACCTGGAAGGGAAATTAGTGTACCAGACCGGGGTAGACCACAATGTCCACAAAGAGGCAGAGATAGATATTCAGGTGCCGACCGTTTTCCCGGGTTTCTCCGGGTTCGAGCGGATAACCCGGACGCTTCAACCCCTGCTGGAAAAGGGGCTGACCTTTGCCGATCTCGAACAGGACGATGAACACGACGACATAAGCTTCCTGTCAGGGGAAACAGGTATTAAAGAAAGCAGGATTGCCCGCTTCGTTATTGCGCATAAACTGGCAACGCAGAGTATCCAGGCGGAATTCTGGTTCGCCTTATTGGGGGGCTCGTTTTACCAATACGCTGAAAATCAAAGCCTTAAAAAGCAGTTAGCGGCAGTTTTAGACTCCCTGTCTTCACTCGATGCTGCAGCCGTGCGCAAGGCGCTCACTCGTGCTTTTAACCTGAAAGAAATTCCTGAAACCTTCAGGGAGAAGGTTACAGGTTGGGTAGAGGCATTTTTAGAATTCGCCGCCGGACGGTCAGTGAGCGGAGCAGGCAAGCCAACGTTTGTCAAACTGGCTCTAGAACATGCCGGGATCAAAGGTGCAAAAAAGCAGGAAAAGTTTGCCCGCTTCTTTAACGAGTACAAAGCACTCACGCCTGAACTGTTGGATACACTAAAAAAAGACCCGTCTTTCAAAAAGGCGGAAATTACCGATCTGCGTACGTCATTCAAACTATCGGAGATAACGCAAACGCAGGGCGACTTTTCCGTGGTCAAAGCCATCAAGGAAACATTTGATGTCCGCCAACCTGAACGGATACGCTTGCTGGCGAAAATCAGCGAAGAAAAGTGGGTTAATCTGGTTAAGGAAAGATATGCTGCCGATGAAATCAAGCTACCTTTCGAGGTAAGCGAACTGCCTGGACAGATCAAATTACCGGAAGCGGAAATATACGGCAAAATGCTTGAACTCCAGTTTCGTGAAGCTTTTCCGACAACTGCTTTCGCTGGAGGGTTGGAGCGGGCATTAAGTAACGGTGGCGCAAAGGGATTGCGTCACGCCAAAGTGCTGGGCAAATTTCTGGATGCTCACGAGGATTTTGAATTATTGAATACTCCCGTAGATGATTTTCTTGATAAAAACATCCATCCTGATTTTAAGCCGCTTACGAAGGACGAGGATTTTCGGCTTGAAGTCAAGGCTATCCAGCGTGTGTTCAAACTTGCCCCGACCTTTGAGGCGACGGATATGCTGCTGGCGGATGACCTCCATTCCGCCCAGAAGGTTTATCGTATGGGCAAGACCGAATTCGTGCGGCACTATGCCGGGCGGGCCGGTTTTAGCACGGAAAGCGCGCGTCTCACCTGGAACCGCGCCGCCGATACCCATGCGGCCGCACTGACGATCATCGGAGATCTCAACGAGTTCGATGCCGGGATACTGCCCGAAGTACTGAAGAGCGGCTCTTCGGCGCTTAAGAGCTTCCCGAACTGGAACAATCTATTCAAAACCGGCGACCTCTGCGAGTGTGAGCATTGCCGTTCGGTGCTCAGTCCCGCTGCCTACTTCACCGATCTGTTGATGTTCCTCAAAGACCGCAATTCAGTTAAGGCATCTTCAAACTCCGGTAACAAGCCTTCCAAAACCAAGATGCTCACCGTCAAAGATATTCTTTTCGGCCGCCGCCCCGACCTGGGCTTCCTTGAACTGAATTGCGACAACGCCCTGACTCCTTTGCCGTACATCGATGTGGTGTGTGAGGTGCTGGAAGACGCAGTCGATGCAAAGGGTGAGAACGACATAGAACTAACAGGTTTTACCGCAATGCCCACCGATCCGGCAACTGCCAAAACGGCTGTTGCCAAATCTTTTCAGAATGCATTTACCGGTCATGATAATGTTGGCAAAGAGAAGATTGACCTGGGAGCCGACTTTTCACTCTCACAGGTTGATCCTTCCGATCCTGATCGATGGGTCATACATGGCGACAACGTTTCCTGCCTGTTGAAGAAAAAAGCGGCACCCAACTTTTTCGCTGAAATTTTACGCAACACCAAGGCGAGCGCCGCCGAACTCAGGTCTTATCCACAGTATGTCAACCCGAAAGCTTATAAAAAGCTGCGGGAAGCGAAGTATCCGTTTGCATTGCCATTCGACCTGTTCGCCGAGGATGTCAGGGCGGCCTTTCAAAAATCCAACCTCCAGCGTTGGGATCTGATGCGCACATTGCGTGGTGCTGCTTCACCCAGCAATCCCACCGACGGTGAGATTGCCGCCGAATACTTCGGCATCAGTGCAGACCCGGCCGCTGCCTTTGACGAAAAGAGACTCATTCTATCAGCCGTCACCACCGACACCGGCCAAAAAGCAACCTGGGGCGAAACAGGAGCCGGCTGGTTGGCCAGTGTTGGCAAAGTTAAAACTTTTCTCCGAAAGACCGGTCTGGAGTATAACGAACTTTTGACGTTGCTCGATCTGAAATTCATCAATCCGGATGGTGATATCGGGATTCATCATTCCGATCCGTCCTGCGATACGGACAAGCAATCCATTCAGGTTCTGGATGCTAAGAAGCTCGATCGTATCCACCGCTTCCTGCGACTGTGGAGAAAACTCAAGGGCTGGAAGATGTGGGAACTCGATCTCGTCATCCGCCATCCCGCCATAGGCAACGGGGCACTGGACGAGCCATTCCTGGTTCATCTGTTCTATTTTGACCGGCTGAAAAAACGTTTGGGCAAGAAAACGAGCGTAGAACAGGTGTGCGCCCTGTTCGGCAACCTGAACACCGAGTCCCGTTTCACCAGGCTCCATAAAAAGAGGGAGGATGGTTTATACCAAAGCCTGTTCTTAAACAGGATACTCATCCAGCCACTCGACCCGGCCTTTCAGATTGACTCAGGTGGCGATCTGCCCACGGGTGAAACCATCGCTGCGCACCATCCGGTCATTCTGGCGGCTTTGGGCATCCGTGAGTCCGACCTAACCCTTCTTGAAGGGTTGACCAAGGCCTCAGATGGCACGCCTTACATCAATGACGACCTGACATTAACAAACCTCTCGTTTCTCTGGCGTCATGCCTGGTTGTCCAGGCTGCTGAAATTTAAGGCGGAAGACTGGAAGATTGTGCTGAAGATTTTTCAACAGGACATTGCAACCTTTGCCAATCCGAAATCAGTCTGGGAGTTTATAGAGGCTATCGATCATCTCAAGGCAGCGGGTTTTAAGCCCGATGAACTGAATTGGCTCCTTGCCGCTGACCG